>NZ_JASDCV010000013.1:195821-213535 GCF_030407755.1 Rhodococcus sp. APC 3903 | reverse complement strand
TCAAAACCTGAGAAGAACCTCAGGCACAACAGAACACGGCCCAGCACCGCATCGAAGGAGACCTCGATGCGGTGCCAACAGGCCGTGACGCTTGATGAAGCTGTGCTCACAACGATCAGCGAGTCAGCACAAGCCCTGATGTCGGAACGCCCGTTCCCGCAGTCACCAGTACATTCTCGACGGAGTCGACCTGGTTGACCGAAGTACCGCGGATCTGCCGAACTCCCTCGGCGATACCGTTCATCCCGTGGATGTATGCCTCGCCGAGCTGTCCACCATGGGTGTTGATCGGAAGCTTGCCTCCGAGTTCGATTGCGCCACCGGCGATGAAGTCCTTGGCCTCTCCCCTACCGCAGAAACCGAGTTCCTCGAGCTGCATCAGAACATAGGGCGTGAAGTGGTCGTAGAAGATCGCCGTCTGCATGTCCGACGGGCGCAGCCCACTTTGTGACCAGAGTTGATCGCCGACAAGGCCCATCTCCGGTAGGCCGGTCAAACCGTCGCGGTAATAGCTGGTCATGATGTATTGATCTGCCCCGCTGCCCTGTGCTGCGGCAGCGATAACGGCAGGGGTGTTCTTCAGATCTTTGGCTCGTTCTGGCGAGGTGACGACGATGGCGATGCCGCCGTCGGATTCCTGGCAGCAATCGAGGAGATGCAAAGGTTCAGCGATGAATCGCGAGTTCTGATGGTCCTCGAGGGTGATCGGTTTTCCGTAGAAGAACGCCTTCGGGTTGGTGGCTGCATGCTTACGGTCCGCTACGGCGATTCGACCGAAGTCCTCGCTGGACGCTCCGTATACGTGCATGTATCGCTGCGCGACCATCGCGACAAACGATGCGGGAGTACCCAATCCGTGAGGATAGGAAAAGGCGTTGTCCGTTCCCGACGAATTGACCTGCGCCACAAGGCCGGAGTTCACCTGCCCGAAACGCGCACCCGATCGCTCGTTGAATGCGCGATAGGCCACGACGACGTCCGCGACGCCAGTGGCAACCGCCATGGCCGCCTGCTGAATCGTCGCCGCAGCGGCACCGCCACCGTAGTGAATACGACTGAAGAATTTGAGGTTCGGGATACCCACCGAACGAGCCACTGCCACTTCGGTGTTGGTGTCCATGGTGAACGAGGTAAGACCGTCGACGTCGGCGGGTGTCAGACCGGCGTCGTCCAACGCGGCTTGAACAGCCTCGGCGGCCAGTCGCAGTTCACTGCGACCGGAGTCCTTCGAGAAATCCGTGGCTCCGATTCCGACGATCGCGGCCTTGCCGGACAATGCGCTCATTCAATGTCTCCGTTTTCAATGTCTCCATTCGAGCCCGACGCCGGAAATGCCAGTGTGACCTGCGCAGTGATGTGATCTCCCAGACTGTTCTTGCCGACCACCGCGAGAGAAACGAGATCCTCGTCGTAGGAGGTCACCGTGCCGGAGAGCGTCAAAGTGTCGTAGGCGTACCACGGGACCCCGAGGCGCAGCTTGATCGACGTGAGTACTGCCCGCGGTCCTGCCCAGTCGGTCACGAATCGCTGCACCAGGCCGGTGTCGGTGAGGATGTTGACAAAAATGTCTTTCGAGCCGCGTTTCTGTGCGAGATCACGGTCGTGGTGAACATCCTGAAAGTCGCGGGTAGCTAGTGCTGCCGAGACCACAAACGTCGGGTCGCCGTAAATCGAGAGCTGCGGAAGAACTTCTCCCACAGTGATATCCGTCGTCAAAGTCATCGTCACTCCTTCCCCGCAGAAACCGCAGGAACCGCCGAAACCGCAGAAGCCCCAACCGGCTGCCAGGCGTACAAAGTCCAGGGAGTTCCCCCGGTCTCGTCGTCTCCGGGGAAGTCGAGGTAGATCGCCTCCACCTCCATTCCGATCGACACACTCGAGGGATCGACGCCGCGCAATTCGCCGAGCATCCGCACACCCTCAGGCAGTTCGACCAGGGCAACGACGAACGGCAACGACCGACCAGGAACCTTGGGCGCGTGGTGAACGACAAAACTGAAGACCGTTCCCCGCCCTGACGCGACCACGTAGTCGGTCTGCTCCGACTTGTCCTTCCAGATCGCGGGCACGGGTGGGTGCTGCACCGAACCATCCGCACGCAGTTGAATACGCAACTCGTGTGCGGCGACACCGTCCCAGAAGAACTGTGTGTCTAGAGACGCCGTCGGGCGCAGCATCCGAGATGCGTCCAGGTCCGCAGGCACGTCAGTGGAGGGGCGCTCACTTACCGGCGGCGCGAACTTCAAGATCCGGAACATCATCTCCGAGACCAGTTCTTCGCCGACCCGCCAGAAGCTGCGGGTAGTGAAGAACCACCCTTCACCAAGACCTGTCTTCTTCGGTCCCACTACGTCTTCCAACACCGAGGAGATGGTGACTTCTTCACCCGGCTTCAAATAGCGGTGGTAGATCTGATCGCAGTTGGTCGCGACGACGGACGTGAATCCGGCCTCGTCGAGAATATCCGTCATCCGGCCCAACGGATCGTCGGCTTCTCGAACTGCCCCCAGACCGCGCATCGTCCATACCTGCGCCATCGCCGGCGGCGCGACTATTCCGTCGTGTCCGGCGGCGCGGGCGGCCGATTCGTCGACGTAGATCGGGTTCTCGTCACCGATCGCCTCGACCCAGTTGCGGATCATCGGCAAGTTCACGGGGTCCCGGCCGGCGCGAGGAGCGCTTGGCCCGTCCTCTCGAACCCGCTCGGCAGCAGTGAGAATGGGATCTGACACGATTTGTTTCCTATCTCGGAACGCGGGGAAGCTTCAGGCCGGCGGTAGCGATCAATTCGCGCATCACCTCGTTGACTCCACCGCCGAAGGTGATCACCAGGTTGCGCTTGATCTGCATGTCCAGCCACTCCATGAGATCAGCCGTTTCGGGATCGATCGGATTTCCGTACCGTCCGACGATCTCTTCCGCGAGTCGACCGACTCGCTGGATGCGTTCGGTCGCAAATACTTTGGTTGCCGAAGCGTCGGCAATGTCCACCGACTCCGAATCACTCGATGCCACTTGCCAGTTGAGCAGTTCGTTGAGGCGATACGTCGCGTGAATCTCGCCGAGCGCGCGTCGTACGTCAACGTGATCAAGCAGGTTTTCACGCTTGGCCCAATCGAAGACGTGGTCGTAAATCCCTGCGACACGACCTGCCGGACCGAGCATGACGCGTTCGTGGTTGAGCTGCGTCGTGATCAGGCGCCAACCCTGATTCTCTTCACCCACAAGCATGTTCGCCGGAACGCGAACGTCCTCGTAGTAGGTGGCATTGACGTGATGCGCACCGTCGCAAGTGATGATTGGTGTCCAGGTGTAGCCGGGATCTTTGGTATCCATGATCAGGATTGAGATGCCGCGGTGCCGTGAATCGGCAGATCCGGTCCGCACGGCGAGCCACACGTAATCGGCGTCATGCCCGCCGGTGGTGAAAATCTTCTGGCCGTTGACGACGTACTCGTCACCATTTCGTGTCGCCGAAGTACGCAGGGCTGCAAGGTCGGTGCCGGCTTCCGGTTCGGTGTAGCCGATCGCGAAGTGCACTTCACCGGCGAGGATCGCGGGCAGGAATTTCTGCTTCTGCTCCTCGCTGCCGTACTTCTGCAGAGTCGGACCGACGGTCTGCAACGTCACCGAAGGCAGTGGGACATCCGCCCGCACAGCCTCGTTGACAAAAATCTGCTGCTCGACTTCACCGAACCCACGTCCGCCGTACTCCACCGGCCAGCCGACGCCGAGCCAACCGTCCTTGCCCATACGACGGATGACCTCACGATAGGTAGGGCCATGCCGCTCCACACGCATGATCTTGGCCTCCTCGGGCGAGATCAGCGTCGAGAAGTAGCGTCGAAGTTCAGCTTGCAATGCGCGCTGACTGTCGGTCAGATCGATGAACACCGGGCCCCCACGAGGTCGAGTCGCTGCGAAGCGCCGCCGAGCAGGCGCGCCAAGTCTTTTGCAGTCGAGTAGTAACGATGAAGCGGATACGTGACGTCGACGCCCAGACCGCCGTGCAGGTGGTGAAGCACCTGCATTGTGGCGGGTACTTCCTGGGCGATCCAGTACGCCATGACGTCGAGGTCCGACTGAGCATCCAGGCCCTCCGACACGCGCCAGGACGCCGACAACGCCGCGACGTGAAGAGTCCGCGAGGTGACATAGGCGTCGGCGATCTGCTGTGAGACCGCCTGGAACGTGGCGAGCGGCTTGCCGAATTGCTCGCGTGAGCCGACATGTGCCGCAGTGAGATCGACGGCACCGGACACCAAACCGTCTGCAACGGCTCCGATACTCGCCGTAGCGATCCGGTACAGCGTCTGGACGGCTTCCTCGCCGGCACCGAGAAGTTCACCGACTGCCTCGTCCATCGTGACTGCGAACTCCGGACTGCCGGACGCACTGGGTGTCGGCGTCAATGCGACGCCGGCGGCGGTCGGATCGACGAGCACGACTCCGGCGTCGGTGGGCACAAGAATTCTGTGTGCGCTCGCCGCGAAAGGCACGGCAAGCACCGTCCCGCTGACGCGATACCAGTCGCCCGACTGATGGGCGGTGGTCGACGGCTGCGCCGGGAACTGCTGACCCGGCTCACCGAGCGCCGCGGTGAACACCCGTCCGGCGCTGACTCCGGTGAGCAATTCGTCCTGCTGCGCGTCGGTCCCCAGAGCAACGATGGGGAGTACGCCGAAGCCCAGGGTCGCGAGAGCCGGAATGGGTGCAGCGGCCCGGCCGACCTCGACGAGCAGAGAGCCGACGTCGGTGACCGAGAGGCCCTCGCCGCCCAGACGCTCGGGCAGTGCCAACGTGAGCAGGTCGGCTTCGGCGAATGCCGCCCAGAGCGCGTCCGGCTCCAGTTCGCGGGCAAGGAGCGCGGTAGCCACCTCGGCTACCGCTTCCTGGGTTTCATCGGGAGTGAAGTCCACGCTGGCAATCCTGTCTCTGATGTAGAACGTGTTCTAGTTGTATCACCAACGTGGACATTTCTAAAGGCCTCTACTCACGCCGTCTAATCACGGGGCAGGCCCAGAATTCTCTCCGCGGCGACGGTCAACAGAATCTGCGTGGTCCCGCCGGCAATCGACAGGCATCGCGTGTTGAGGAACTCACGCGAGAGCGGACCCTCCACCCATCCGGCTGGGCCACCCAATTCCATGGCGAACTCTGCGACATTCTGACGCTGGCGCACGCCCACCAGCTTGCGGACGCTCGACGCCGGGCCCGGATCCTGACCATCCAATTGCCGCAGTGTCGTGCGCAATTCCAGCAACGAGCCCACCATGGCGGTTCCGATCAGCCCACCGAGCTTGTCTGCAACCACAGGATCGGGATCGCCCGCCAGCTCGAGCAATTCCTCCATCGCACCGCCGAGCGAAGAGCCCCCGCTCATCGCGACTCGCTCGTTGGCGAGGGTTGTTCGGGCCAGTTTCCAGCCTCCGCCGAGCTGGCCGACGACACAGTCGTCCGGCACGAAGACGTCGTCGAGGAAGACTTCGTTGAAGAGCGCGTCGCCGGTGATCTCACGCAGCGGCGAGATCCGAATCCCGGCTGTCTTCATGTCGAGAAGGAAGTACGTGATGCCCTTGTGCTTGGGAACCTCGCGATCGGTTCTGGCGAGGCAGATAGCCCAGTCAGCTTCACGTGCAAGCGAAGTCCAGACTTTCTGTCCGTTCAGCTTCCAACCGCCGTCGACCTTCTCCGCGGTCGTACGCAGCGCGGCAAGATCGGAACCTGCACCAGGTTCACTGAAAAGCTGACACCAGGTGATCTCACCCTTGAGCGTCGGTGTCGCAAATCTTTCGATCTGCTCCGCACTGCCGTGCTCGAGGATGGTGGGAACTGCCCACCACCCGATCACGAGATCAGGTCGGCCGATACCGACGGCCGCCAACTCTTCTTCGATCAAAATCTGTTGCGCGGCCTTGGCGCCCCGGCCGTACGGCTTCGGCCAGTGCGGCGCAAGGTATCCCGATTCGGCCAACGCGTTGCGCTGTTCGGATTCGGGCAGCGCCACCAATTGCGCTACCTCTTCGCGAATGTCGGACCGGTCGGATTCCAGCTCACTCAAGTCGATCTGAAGGTGACGCCGTGCACCGCCGATCGTCAATTCAGCGACGCGTGCGCGCCAGCGGGACGATCCGCCCAGAATCTGCCGGAGCGACAGTGCTCGGCGAAGGTAGAAGTGCGCCTCGTGCTCCCAGGTGAATCCGATGCCGCCGAGCACTTGAATGCAGTCCTTTGCCGTGTCGACAGCGGCGTCCAGAGACACCGCGGCCGCCACCGCCGCCGCGATCGGAAGTTCGTCGCCCGACTCGGCAGCGACCGCACCGTCCCAGGCGACAGCTCCGGCATTTTCCACTCGGCACAGCATTTCGGCACAGATATGTTTGATCGCCTGGAACGAACCGATGGGCTTTCCGAATTGTTCGCGAATCTTCGCGTACTCCACCGCAGTACGCAGACTCCACGCCGCAATTCCGGCAGCTTCGGCAGCCCCAAGTACCGCCGCTAGATCGGAAACCGATCCTGGCGCAATGTCATCGAGGATTCGGTCGGCGTCGACCGTCACTCGGTCGAAGGAGACTCGTGCCAGTGGTCGCGACTTGTCGATCGTGTCGACCGCTTCGTAGGTCACACCTTCGCTGTCTCCGTCGACGAGAGCCCAGACGACACGCGAGCCTTCACCTTCGGACACCACGCCTGCCGACACGAGGACCGATACGCCCGAGTCTCCACCCCAGGCGTAACCTCCTTCGCCATGAAGCTCGATGCCGCCGGACGCATTCGCCGTTGCCGCAACTGGACTTTCGTCCAATACGACAGCGCACGGCAACGCACCGTCGGCGAGCATTTCGGACCAGCGTTTGGCAGCGGGCGACGAACTACGCCCAACCACCAGAGCTGCAAGCGCAGTCGTGAGAACAGGACCCGGCACGAGTTCGATTGCCGCCTGCTCGAGCATTGCTGCGAGATCGACGATTTCGGCTCCGGCTCCGCCTACCGATTCAGGAACGGCGACCGAAAATATCCCGAGAGACGCGAACTCGGACCATTTCTCCCGCCACGAAACTGCTGGTCCACGGCGTACCATGTCCATCGGCGTGGCCGAGCGAGCCCAGGCCTCTATCGATTCCTGGACCGCCCGCTGTTCATCGGTCGTGGCGATTGTCACAACTGGTTCCCGCCTCTCGATAAGTGACACAATTGTTTAGAACGTGTTCTAATATGACACCTGGCCAAGAGTCAAGGCGCGAAGGAATTTGTCGATGACCACAACATCCCGATCCCGCTCCAACGCGGTTGCTTCTGCAACGCTCGGGGACGACGATCTCAGCTCCAACGCGCAACGTGAACGCCGCAAGCGGATTCTCGACGCAACCCTCGCCCTGGCGTCCAAGGGCGGCTACGAGGCTGTTCAGATGCGCGCCGTGGCCGAGCGCGCCGACGTCGCAGTCGGAACGCTCTATCGCTACTTCCCGTCCAAGGTTCACCTGTTGGTGTCCGCTCTGGCACGCGAATTCGAGAAGATCGATTCCAAGGGCAAGATCCCACCTGGAACCAGCCCGCTCGAGCGGATGCAGCTGATCCTCAGCCTCATCACCCGCGCGATGCAGCGCGATCCGCTCCTCACCGAAGCCATGACTCGCGCGTTCATGTTCGCCGACGCCTCCGCAGCGGCAGAGGTCGATCAGGTGGGTCAGTTGATGGACCGCCTCTTCGCACGAGCGATGACCGAAGAGGAGCCGACCGAAGAGCAGTTGGCAATCGCGCGCGTGATCTCCGATGTGTGGCTGTCCAATTTGGTGGCCTGGCTCACGCGACGTTCTTCGGCTACCGATGTCGCCAATCGACTGGAATTGACGGTTGAACTGCTGCTCGGTGACGGAACTCGGAAACCCGAATAGACATCCTTTGTCGCATCTGTCATTTTTGCACTGATCTGGCAGAAACGTATCGAGCCAGGAGTCGCTGCATCACCTAGATTTGAAGAGGTGAGCGCACAAGATCTGTCCATCGAACTCCGCCGAGCGCTGTCGGGCGTGGCACGCACGCCGCGTCTGCTCGTAGCCTCCGACTACGACGGGACGATGGCACCCATCGTCGCCAACCCGGACAAGGCGTATCCCCGCGCGGAAACGGTGCGTGCGCTCCGCTCCCTCGCCAGCCTGGCGTCGACGACTGCTGCCGTGATCTCGGGCCGCGCCCTCAAGGATCTGGCGGCGCTGTCCCGGCTTCCCGCCGAAGTGCAATTGGTCGGCAGCCACGGCTCCGAGTTCGACATCGGATTCGTTCACGCGATCGACGCCGACGCCAGGAAACTGCTCGACGAGATCGTCACCGAGTTAGGCCGAATTGCCGCCGATACCCCCGGCGCAACTGTGGAGAAGAAGCCCGCCAGCGTCGCCTTGCACGTACGCAACACCAGCGCCGACGACGCCGAGAAGGCGCTCATCGCCGTTCGCACCGAATCGGCCCTCTGGCCGGGTGTTCAGGTCACCGAGGGTAAGTCGGTGGTCGAGTTGGCGGTCATCGCCACCGACAAGGGCCACGCACTCGACTTGATCCGCCATCAGGACGGCGCTACCGCTGCCGTCTTCATCGGGGACGACGTGACCGACGAAAAGGCGTTCAGCAGGCTGCAGGGGCCGGATATCGGAATCAAGGTCGGCAGCGGGGACACCGTCGCCGACTATCGCGTCGACAGCACCGAGGATGTCGCTGCTGCTCTGGCGTTCCTGCTCGACGAGCGTCGTACGTGGCTTTCCGGTGCCGACGCTCCGCCCATCGAGCGACTCTCGATGCTCGCCAGTCCGCGGACCGTCGCTTTGGTGACCCCGGATGCGACGCTGACCTGGTTGTGTCACCCGGAACCGGATTCCGCGGCGGTCTTCGCGCACCTTCTCGGCGGAACCGGGGCAGGCCACTTCTCGGTCGGGCCTCGCCGCACAGCGTTGCCACTGAGCCAGAAGTACATCGACAGCACGATGACCGTTCAGACCCGCTGGGCGAGCCTGTCCGTCACCGACTACCTCCCCCACGACGTCCCGCAGGGGCGAACCGACCTGACCCGCATCATTTCCGGTCAGGCAGACGCGATCGTCTCGTTTGCACCCCGTCCCGAGTTCGGCCAGGGTCAGGTCACGCTCGAGGTCGTCGACGAGGGCATTCGGGTCCTCGGCACCAACGAGCCGTACGTGCTCCGCTCCCCTGGTGTGCTGTGGAACATCGCAACCGACGGAAACCAGCAGACTGCCCACGCCATCGTCGAACCGTCCAAGGGTGACGTCGTACTCGAATTGCGCTGTGGAACAGAAGAACTCGGCCCTTCCGAAGTTCCGGAACTCGAGCGTCGAGCGACCTCGGAGGCATACTGGTCCGATTGGGCCAAGACGCTCGAACTGCCGAAGCTGAAGCCGGACTTGATGAAACGCTCTGCGCTGACCTTGCGCGGGCTGGTTCATGCCGATTCCGGTTCCATAATGGCCGCCGCCACAACATCCCTGCCGGAAGAGATCGGCGGAGTCCGCAACTGGGACTACCGCTACTGCTGGTT
Organism: Rhodococcus sp. APC 3903; assembly: GCF_030407755.1. Taxonomy (NCBI): domain Bacteria; kingdom Bacillati; phylum Actinomycetota; class Actinomycetes; order Mycobacteriales; family Nocardiaceae; genus Rhodococcus; species Rhodococcus sp. APC 3903. Next base: position 203,988 of record NZ_JASDCV010000013.1, on the reverse strand, counting down.
GCGCGATGCCGCCCTCACCGCAACAGCTCTCGTGAGCGTCGGATCCACCGACGAAGCCGAGAACTACCTCGACTGGGTCCACCGCGTGCTCGAAACACTGCCGGGACCCGAGCGCCTGCACCCCCTCTACACGCTCTACGGGACTTCGCTACCGCCAGAGGCCGTCATCGATTCACTTCCCGGATACGCCGGCTCCAGGCCGGTCCGCGTCGGAAACGCCGCGAATCAGCAGGTTCAACTGGACGTGTTCGGCCCGATCGTCGAGCTGATCGTCGAACTGGCGAATGCACGCGAAAAGGCCGGTGCCCCCGATCCTTTGAGTGACCGCGACTGGGAACTGGTGTGCGCCATGGTCGAAGCAGTGCAGCGACGCTGGTTCGAACCCGATCACGGCATCTGGGAAATTCGCGACAACCCACGCCACCACGTCTATTCCAAGGTGATGGGTTGGGTCACCGTCGACCGCGCCGTCGATCTTGCTACCCGCTTTTCTCGCGAGGCTCTGCCCGAGTGGGCGGAACTGCGTGACCAGATCGCCGACGAAGTACGACACAAAGGCTGGAAGGACGACGTCCAGTCGTACACCGCGGCCTACGACGGTACCGATCTCGACGCCGCTACTCTGCACATCGGACTGTCGGGACTGATCGATCCGACGGATCCGCGCTTTGCAGCGACCGTCGTAGCCACCGAGGCTGAACTACGCAGCGGCTCAACGGTATACCGATACCATCACGACGACGGTTTGCCCGGCATCGAAGGTGGGTTCCACCTCTGCGCCGCCTGGCTCGTCGAGGCCTACCTACTGATCGGACAACGCCTGCAAGCAGAGGCACTGTTCGATCAGTTGGTCGCGGCGGCGGGTCCCACCGGACTACTCGCGGAGGAGTACGACCCCATCGCGGAACGCTCGCTGGGCAACCATCCCCAGGCGTACAGCCATCTGGGATTGTTGCGCTGCGCCCAACTCCTGGCGTGAGCGCTACCCCTTGATCCGACCTGATGTTCGCCCAGCCAGTAGTTCGGTGTCGAGCATCTCGACTATCGGAACGCCGGATCCAGACGGCGACATCAGGAGCGCACCGGCGCGCCGGCCCTTCTCTTCCTGGGGCTGGCGCACCGTTGTCAGTGATTCGCGCAGCGCCTCGTCGACGCCGTCGAATCCGGTGATAGAGAGTTGGCCAGGTACATCGATGCCCTGCCAGCGCGCCCAGTCCAAGGCGCCGAGAGCCAGCACGTCGGTGGTACAGACCAGTGCGGTGATCTCAGGGTTGGTCGCGAGAGCTTCCGCCGCCGCCGAGTGCCCGGACTGCGATGTGTGGACGTACCGCTCGATCACCGTGAGTGAGAGTGGGTCCATGTCGGACGCCACCATCGCGTCGCGCACTCCTTCGATCCGCTCACGCTGGACGTGGAAGTGCGGGGACTTGAGTCGTTCCTGGCTGACAACGCCGTCCATCCGGTCGCGCCCCAGCCTCATGCAGAGCACGCCGATGTCACGGTGGCCGAGCCCGATGAGGTAATCGGCGACCTTGCGCATGGCAGCGCGGTCGTCGATGCCCACGAGGGATGCACCGGGAATCTCGCGCGGCTGGTCGCACACCACGATCGGAATGTGACGCTCGAGCACGGCAGCGAGATACGGATCGTCGTCGGCCACGGAGTAGACGACGAAGCCGTCGACGCCCGCCTGCTGGACCACGGCTGCAGCATCCACCTCGTCGCGGCCGGGCCCGGCCGGGATGAGCAGCAAGCCCTGGCCGGCGTCCTCACACGATTCCGAGAGACCGGCAAGGAAGCTCATGGCGGCCGGGTCGCGGAACGAATAACTGAGTGCTTCGGTGAGCAGAAGACCGACGGCACCGGCTTTGCGAGTTCGCAAGGAGCGGGCGACCGGATCGGGTCCGGGATATCCGCGTCGCTTGGCCGCTTGGAGCACTCGATCCCGCAGCTCGACGGAGAGCTGATCGGGTCGGTTGTACGCGTTCGAGACTGTAGTTCTCGACACATTGAGCTCGGCGGCAAGCGACGCCAAAGTGGCTTGACGGCGTGGCTGACGGGACCGGGGCATAAACGGACGTTAGCCGTAGTGCCCGCAGACGGCGCGTTGGGGCTGAACCGAAGGTGAACTACCAGCGACTATGCGCTAATGTGTAACGGTAACGGTTTCCAATAGCATTTAGCCCAGCCTTTGTTCAGGAGAAAAGCACGTGCGTTCGTCGTCGAAATTCCGCACCGCCACCGCCCTCGCGGCCGTCTCGGTCGCCGCAGCATTCGCGCTCACCGCGTGCAGCTCCAGCTCGTCGAAAGACGAAGGCATCACCGTCGTCGCATCGACGAACGTGTGGGGCGACGTCGCGCAGGCCGTCGCCGGTGACAAGCTGACCGTGACGTCGATCATCAACGAGCCATCCGCGGACCCGCACTCGTTCGAGGCGACTCCAGCCGATGCCGCCAAGATCACCGACGCATCGCTTGTCGTCTACAACGGCGGCGGCTACGACCAGTTCATCACCGACGTCCTCGACGCGGGCAAGGGTGAGCAGAAGACGGTCAACGCCTACAACCTGCTCGACGGTGGCATCCACGCCGGCGAAACCGCGGGCGAATCGCATGACGGTCACACCCACGGCGCAGTCAACGAACACGTCTGGTTCGACATTCCGACCGTCGACGCCGTCGCACATTCGGTTGCCGATCAGCTGAGCGCTCTCGATCCGGACAACGCGGCGACCTACGAGGACAACGCGAAGGCATACAGCCAGAAGCTCGCCGGCGTCACAGCGATCACCGATTCCATCGCCGCTGCCCACGCGGGCGCACCGGTGGCGCAGACCGAGCCGATCGCGCACTACCTCCTGGTCGCAGCTGAACTGAAGGACGCAACTCCCGAAGAGTTCACCAGTGCCATCGAAGACGGCAACGATCCTTCACCGGCCGCAATCGCCGCAACGCGCCAGCTCCTCTCGGAGAAGCAGGCCCGCGCACTGGTCTACAACATCCAGACGCAGGACAAAGTGACCCAGGACATGCGCACCACAGCCGAAACCGCCGGAGTGCCCGTCGTCGAGGTTACGGAGACTCTCCCCGAGGGCCTGGACTACATTCAGTGGCAGACGCAGACCGCGGAGTCGCTCGCAAACGCCCTCTCTGCCCAGTAATTATTTGCCCCACCATTTCCGAGAAGAACCGATCGGCTTGTGACAGAAACTTCCGCGAATACTCCTGTGCCCCCTGGTAACACCGTGCCTTCTGATAACACCGTGCCTTCAAAGGCCTCCGTGCCCGCTGTGACGCTGAAGGACGCTCGATTGTCCTTCGGCGCCCGCACATTGTGGGACGGGCTCGATCTCGAGGTACAGCCAGGTGAGTTCATCGCCGTACTCGGGCCGAACGGGTCGGGCAAGACCTCGCTCCTGAAGATTCTGCTGGGCCAACTACAACTCAGCGGCGGTAGCGCCCAGATCGTCGGCACGCCGGCACGGGCCGGGAACTCACACGTCGGGTACATCCCGCAGCAGAAATCCATCGACGACGGCCTCCCGCTCCGCGGCCGCGACCTGGTCGGCCTCGGCGTCGACGGTCACCAGTGGGGTACTGGCCTACTGCGTCGGGGTCGTCGCCGCAAGATCGTCGACGACGCCATCGCACAGGTCAGCGCCCAGTCGTTTGCCGACGCTCCCATCGGTTCCATGTCCGGCGGTGAGCAGCAGCGACTGCGGATCGCGCAGGCTTTGGTCGGCGACCCGCGGATCCTGCTGTGCGACGAGCCGCTGCTCAGCCTCGACCTCGCCAACCAGCACCTGGTCTCGACGCTGATCGACAAGCGTCGGCGCAGCCATGACACCGCAGTGCTGTTCGTGACGCACGAGATCAATCCGATCCTGCCGTTGGTCGATCGAGTGCTCTATCTGGTGGACGGCAAATTCCGGATCGGGACGCCGGCCGAAGTGATGACGTCCGAGGTTCTCTCGGATCTGTACAACACCGACGTCGAAGTGTTGCAGGTTCGTGGCCGCCTCGTCGTGATCGGCACCGGAGACGCCATCGACGCGCTCGGCAGCGCAGGCGGACTACGCCCGGGAGAAGGCGTTCACCATTCTGATGAGGATCACCACCAGTGAGTAACAAGTTCACCGACGCGATGTCGCGGATGTTCGACGTGTCCGCCACCGTCGACCTACTGCAGTACGACTTCGTCCAACAGGCGTTGATTGCCGGTGCCATCCTCGGATTGTTGGCAGGCATCATCGGGCCGCTGATCGTGAGCCGTCAGATGTCGTTCTCGGTGCACGGAACGAGTGAGCTGTCACTGACGGGCGCATCCGCCGCACTTCTCGTCGGTGTGGGCGTCGGCTTCGGTGCCATCGTCGGATCCGTGGTCGCAGCAGTGCTGTTCGGGCTGCTCGGAGCCAAAGCGCGGGACCGAGATTCGGTGATCGGCGTGATCATGGCTTTCGGTCTCGGCTTGTCGGTGTTGTTCCTCTGGGCGTACGACGGTCGCACGGGAACCAGCTTCTCACTGTTGGTCGGACAGATCGTGGCGCCGGGAAACAGCGGTCTCGAACTTCTGCTGCTGTGCGCGGTCATCGTGATCGGCACACTCGGATTCATCTACCGCCCTTTGCTGTTCGCGAGCACCGACCCCGAAGTTGCTGCAGCTCGCGGTGTTCCGGTTCGGGCACTGTCGATCGTGTTCGCCGTGTTGGTCGGCATCACCGCAGCACTCGGCGTACAGATCGTCGGTGCGCTGCTGGTGATGTCGCTGCTGATCACCCCCGCAGCGGCCGCCGCGTACGTCACGGCAAGCCCACTCAAGGCGACAATTCTCTCCGTCGTGTTCGCCGAACTGGCAGCCGTCGGCGGCATCCTTCTCTCGCTTGCACCCGGCGTTCCCGTCTCGAGTTTCGTCACCTCGGTCTCGTTCGTGATCTACCTGATATGCCGACTCTTCGGATCCGCACGTCGCAAGAATGCGGGACGGATTCCGGCGCACGCCTGAACACCGAGAGCCCATACCTACCTAGAATCGAGGTATGGGCTACAGCGTTGATCTGAACAGCGACCTCGGCGAGGGCTTCGGAGCCTGGACCCTGGGCGACGACGACGCCATGCTCGAACTTGTCACCAGCGCGAACATCGCCTGCGGATTCCATGCCGGCGACCCGACGACGCTGTTGGCTACTTGCGAATCCGCAGCCACCCGCGGCGTGCGGATCGGCGCGCAGGTGGGTTACCGAGACCTCGCCGGTTTCGGCCGACGCTTCATCGACATGTCCCCGAAAGACCTCACCGCCGACGTCATTTATCAAATAGGGGCACTCGACGGTTTGGCTCGTGTCGCCGGATCGCGGGTCACGTACGTCAAACCCCACGGCGCGCTTTACAACGCAATAGTCCATCACCGACGGCAGGCGCGGGCTGTGGTCGCCGCCGTCGTTGCCTACGACAGTTCGCTACCTGTTCTCGGACTACCTGGTTCGGTGTTTCTGGAAGAGGCGCGCGAAGCCGGCCTCGACGTGGTCGCCGAGGCTTTTGCCGATCGCGCGTACACGGCAGAAGGCACTTTGGTCCCCCGCACCGAGTCGGGCGCCGTTCTGAACGACCCGGCGCTTGTTGCAGAACGGGTTCGGCGAATGGTCGTCGACGGCGAGTTGGATGCGGTCGACGGGAGCACCCTCAAAATCACCGCGGAGTCGGTGTGCGTACACGGTGACAGTCCGGCAGCCGTCGACTTGGCCGCAGCGATCCGCGATCTCCTCGAATCCTCCGACGTCGAGATCACACCGTTCACATGATCACGATCCTGCCCGCCGGTGAATCCGCAGTCCTCGTCGAGTACGACGAACTGCCGAGCGTGCTGGGCAACTTCAGGGCTCTCGACGCCAGTCGAATCCCCGGAGTGATCGATCTGATTCCCGCGGCGCGAACCATCCTGATCGAGTACGACAACACGATCACCGGGCACAAACTCGTGGAGAAATGGGTACGTGGGGCCGTACCGATCGAACTCACAGCAGACGAGAGCTGGCCTGCTGTCGCGATTCCGGTCCGCTACGACGGCGGCGATCTCGTCGAAGTGGGCAAGCTGACCGGACTCGGGGTCGACGGTGTCATCGAGGCTCACACGTCTGCGTCGTGGACCGTCGCGTTCATCGGTTTCGCCCCCGGCTTCGCGTATCTGACCAGCAACGAGAGAAAGCTCGAAGTTCCACGTCGATCGGACCCGCGCAGGCAGGTCCCGGCCGGTGCAGTCGGGTTGGCCGGACCGTTCTCGGGCGTCTACCCGCGTAGCTCCCCGGGCGGCTGGCAGTTGATCGGAACGACGGAACTGTCGGTGTGGGATGCCGAGCGCCGCCCGCCGGCGCTGCTTCTACCCGGCACCACAGTCACCTTTGTCCGTGCATGATTTCGGTGCAAGCATGATTTTGGTGTCTTCACCGCGTTGTTGCGGGACAATGGATTCATGGCCTGGCTCGAGGTAGTGCGTACCGGCCCGCTCGCCACAGTTCAGGACCGCGGGCGGAGAGGCTACGGCGCTCTCGGGGTCGGCAGATCCGGCGCCGTCGACATGATCTCGCACGACAGCGCGAACAGACTCGTAGGCAACACTTTTCGAGCAGCAACCATCGAAGTCACCACTGGGGGTTTTGCGATGCGGGCCGTCGGTTCGATGACGGTGGCAGTGACAGGCGCGCGGGTGCCGCTGGCCGTCGACGGACGGCCGGCACCTGACTACGCGAGCATCCACCTGGGCGGTGGCAGCACTATCGAATTGGGTTACAGCACAACCGGGTTGAGAACGTACATCTCTGCGCGCGGTGGCGTCGACGTCCCACAGGTACTCGGCAGTAGATCCACCGACACGCTCTCCGGGCTCGGGCCGCCGCCGCTCGCCGCCGGTGATCTACTCCTCCTCGGGGCAGAGGAAGGGACGTGGCCCACCGAAGAGTTGATTCCACCGCCGGCATCTGCACTCGGCGCAGTTCCGATCGAGATCACGCTCGGCCCCCGAAATTCCTGGTTCACCGCCGCATCCGTTCACGCGCTCCTTCACACCACGTGGAAAGTCACCGAACACACCAACCGAGTCGGGGTCCGGTTACAGGGCCAAGGGCCTTTACATCGCTCACGCACCGAGGAATTGCCGAGCGAAGGCGTCGTGATGGGATCCATCCAGGTGCCGCCAGGCGGCCAGCCCGTCGTATTTCTGGCCGACCATCCCGTGACTGGCGGATACCCGGTCATCGCCGTCGTTTCCGACGCTGGGATTGCGTCGCTGGCACAGCTGCGGCCCGGCAGCACCATTACCTTGAAGGCCACTACCAGGCCGCCCTAGCGCTGATAGTCTCAGCCGCGCCAGCAATGCTGCCGGCGGCGCTCGGCCGTCGCCAGAACCTGAAGGACTGTCACACTATGAGCCCTAAGAGCAGCACACTTGCTCTCGGAATAGCGTCACTGATCACTGCTGCACTCGTCCTGTCCGGATGCAGCAGTTCGGAAAGCGGCGACGCTGTCTCCAGTGATACCAACACCAGTGAGACCACCGCTTCCGAAAGTTCTGCATCCTCGTCGTCTGCCGCTCCCGCGACGCCGACTTTGCGGGACGGAACACCGTTCATCGGCGAGCGGACGACGATCGAAACCGGCGACGACCCCGAAGCGCCGAGCATCAGCGTCAGCCTCCCGCCGAGCTGGACTCACGGCGAGAACATCCCTGCCGGCGTTACGGATGCGTTGTCCAGCAACAGCCAGGAACCCAGCGGTTTCATGCCGAACACCACCGTGACGGTCGAAAACCAAGGCACCGCAACAAAAGACGAGGTTCTTGCCGCTGCGCGTGAAACGATCGCCACCCTCGACGGATGGACCGAGGTGAAGTACACCGAGATCGACGTCGACGGACAGCAGGGGTTCCGCCTCTCCGGAACCTGGACCGCCCCAAACCTGGACGTTCCGCTCTACGCCGTCATGACAGTCGTCGCTTACCAAGCCGACGACAACTCGCCGGTCTACCTGGTCAGCTTTGCGAATCAGTTCACCGACACGACGAACATGCAGACCTCCAACCAGGTGGAGGAAATCAACACCTCGATCGAATTCGGCTGAGCACCTCATGATTTGAGCGCTTGATCACCGAGCAACCGCGGCGGGCCGAGACTACGAC
>NZ_JASDCV010000013.1:0-195811 GCF_030407755.1 Rhodococcus sp. APC 3903 | reverse complement strand
AGTCTCGGCCCGCCGTTTCACAATTCTCGGCTAACTCGAGCCGAACAGTCCACTGAGGGAACCGAGGCCACCACTCAACGAGCCGAGCGATCCGGTTCCGCCACCGGTTCCGGGGTTCGTGCCAGGGTTCGTGCCGGGGTTGGTTCCGGGATCTGTACCAGGATCAGTACCTGGGCCGGTCGGATCCGTTGCCTGCACCACGATGGCGGGCCCCATTTCCGGGAAGCTGGCGCTGGTTCCGGCCCCACCACCCAAGAGCGTCGCGCCGACAGTCAACCCACTGCCATAGGTACCCGGATCACACTTCACGACATAGCTGGTCTTCATCGTTATCGGGTTCTTGCTGTTGTTGTACCAACCGTTACTGGTGAAGACCTTCGTGGTTGCGGTCGACTGGGAGGCATTCGGGGTTTCCACAGTTTCCTTCATGACACCTCCCAAACCTGGGAGGCCACCCATGAGTTTCGAAATCTTTGCCGAGCCCGGCACGAACTCGAGACAGCCGGCATGAATCTCGGTCAGCCGGTTGACATACCCTTCGAGCCCGCTCTTACTCGACACTGTCGTGTAGGTGATCGTGTCACCGACCATCGGGGACGCATTGTCCACGGTGCGAGTAAATGTGTAGGCACCAGAAGTTGCCGTCTCGGCAGTCGCGACTCCCGCACCCAGCGCGCTTGCACCCACAGCGAGAGCGATCACCCCCAAACCAGCTCCAACGGTGGACAGTCTACGATTCCTGGATCCAAACTTTGCCATGAACAATCTCCACTCTGTGAGGTTCCAGGACAACCGAATTCGTTGATTACTGAAACTTGTTGCAACCCGACTCTCGAAGTACGATACAGTCGACCTGGACATTCGCCCAGCTTTTCGCCGACTTGGTCGCCAATCAGTTAACAACAGGCAATCAAGGTCGAAAAAGTCCTCTCAATTCGGACTTTTCCGTAAATTCTGCCGAACTGACACATAGGCAAGCGTCCGATAGGTTTCAATGGTTACCACGGCGCAACCTTTGAAGAGTCATCCCCATCGCCGTCAGCGTGAACCCCTCGAACGGAGAATTTCATGTCACGTTTCTCAATGCGCAAAACACTCACCGGAGTAGCAATCGCTGCGCTTGCAACCAGCGGACTTCTCATCGGCACCGGAGCTGCGCACGCAGATGCCGCGCACCCGAAGACCAACACCGTGACTTCGAACCAAGTCACGATCACCAAGAGCGTCGTAGGCGACGGAGAAGTGGCGCCCGGCGGAAAATTGACCGTCCGCACCACGGTTTCGGCCAACGGTCATCCGGACTTCTTCGTCAACAAGTTCGTCGACCGTTTCCCGGCCGGATACACCTACATCAAGGACAGCGCCTCGATCGATTCATGGCACTTTCTCGGACTGACTCAGAAAACCGAGAAGGTCTCCCCCACCGTCGACAATGCGGCGCGCACCGTCACAATTCCCGATGCGGGTTGGAATGTCTCGATCACCGGCAGCAAGACAGTCACTTTCGAAGTGAGCTACCTGGTTCCGGCCAACGCACAGCCGGGAACTTACGTCGAGCTCCCCAGTTCCATCGGCATCTCGCTGTGGGGCAGTGATCAGAACATCGGCGATGTCTACGCCAAGATCCGCGCCAAGAACCCCGGTGAGGCTGCCGCATCGGGCTCGGCAGATCTGGGCTTCGGCTCTTCTGACGGCGAGGGCGGAACCGGTTCGGCCGGCTCGTCCATCCTCGACAACCCGGCCGGCTTCATCTCCGACATCATCAGCGGTGTCCTGGCCAACGGCAGCTGATTCACCTGCTCCACCTGTAAACACTCCGTCGGGGAATGTGATCGAGGGTGGCATCGAGTCTTCGGACCCGGTGCCACCCTCGGTCTTTTGTCGCGACCGCACTCCCTCGTGCCCTGCGTCAAAGAACCAAATAGGAAAGCATTACCTAAGTCATTCGCGGTATGATCCACCGATGAGTTCCACAGGATTTCCGTACTGGGCTGTGCCGGCAGGCCGGTACGTTCCGCTCCCCTTCGCCATGACGACGTCCACCATCGGGCGCGATCAGAAGCGCGCGTGGCGTGAGATCCGCCATCCCGAGCACGAACTCCTGTGGGGCGCTTCCGGCGAGATGAGCGCGTACATCGACGACGTTCGTTGGCAGATCCCACCGACGGTCGGCATGTGGATTCCGGCTGGAACTCCACGGCGCATCACGCTCGGCGCATCCACCGAGGCTCGCTTCACCTATTTCCGGCCCGAGTCGTTCCCCCACCCGTGGACAAAACCCGCGATCATCGGCATCGACGACGTGGTCAAGACGATGCTCATTCATCTGCACCAGCGAAACATGCCTACCGAGGCTCGCTTGCGGGCGGAATCCGTAGTCTTCGACACGCTCGCGCCCATCGAGGCGGCTGATGTCGCAGTGCCGATGCCCGCCGATCCCCGGGCCCTCGCCGTTGCACGCCGCTTGATCGCCGACCCCGCCGATCAACGCGGGCTTGCCGATTGGGCCTATGTGGTCGGTGGAAGCCCCCGTACCCTGAGCCGTGTGTTCTCTCAGGGAACGGGGATGTCCTTCACCGAGTGGAGGATTCAAGTTCGCGTCCGCGCCGCGATGTCCTATCTCGCTGCGGGCGTTCCTGTTTCGACGGTTAGCCGTCGTGTCGGATACGAAACCCCCAGCGCCTTCACCAGCGTGTTCCGCAAGGTCACCGGACGAACACCGAAGAACTACTACTCGGACGCGTGCGAATTGTCAGCCTAGCTGGTCAGAAGCCGTTCATCTTCGAGACCAGTTCGGCGAAGGCATATTTGACGCTCAGCGACGTGGGCGAAGCCAGTGCCATGACTCGTGCCAGACCGAGCTGCTGAATCAGCCTGCCGTCCTTGACTGCAGGCAGGTCGGCAAACAACTTGTCCCCCATCAATCCGGGGAGCCCCTGACCACTCGCGTCGTTGAGCACGATCACGTCCGCGTCCAGTTCGTTGTACTGTTCGCGCGATGCAGTCACCGACCCCTGGGTGTCCCCGCACAGCTCTGCGCTTCCGGCCGACTGCTTCAGTCCGAGCTGGGACATCAGGATGACTCTGCCGTCGTCGGCGCAGTAATTGGTGAGGCCGTCGATGTTTCCCGAGAGGAAGGTCAAGGTTTTCCCGTTCAGATTCGGGGACCCCGCAGCCAGGTCGGCTATGGAATCGTCAGTTTCCTCGATCAGCTCAGCCGCCCGCTTCGGTTGTCCGAGTACTGAACCGATGGTCGACATCTGCTCCTGCCACGTAGTCGCCCATGCGGTCTCCTTGAACGGAATCGTGGGTGCGATCTGAGAAAGACGTGCATAGTCGTCGTCGGTGATTCCCGAGACCACCGCGATGATCACGTCCGGCTCCAACGCCAGGATCTGCTCGAAAGGCACACCGGAAGTGCTGTCGAGCAACGTGGGTTCGACGTCGCCCAACAATTCTTCGTCCCACGGCAGGATTCCGTTCTCCAAGCCTGCCCCGCTGAACGACTCCATGGCGACGGGCGTCTTGCCCAGTGCCAGGACCGAATCCTGGCTGTTCCAGCCGATGGTCACGATCCGCTGAGGTTCGGTCTCGATGGTGGTCGAGCCGTACGCGTGATCTACGGTGACCGGCAGCGCACCGGTCTCGGCCAACTGCGTCGTGTCCTCCGACGCTGTTGACTCGGTGCTGCTCTGGCAGCCTGCGAGCAGGGCAATCGCGGCCAACGCAGCCACTATTCGGGTAGTGCTTTTCATCTTCTGTCAGCTCTCTTCGCAAACGTACTTGTTTCGACCAGGCAGGTATATCGAGACCTGATCCCGGTAATGGGGTGTCGATACTCCATCTGTCCGCTGCCGCGTAGCCCTTGGCATCTGCGAGCACTTTCCGCACCCGCTCCGGCTCTACCGTAGAACTGCACAACGAGTGTTCGGATCTGGGCGAGGAGTTTCACGAGTGTCAGCGCTGCCCGAAACTCGTTCCGGTCCGATGGAGATGATCAGAGTCGGATCGTTCTCGTCCGGACGCGGCCCGCGACTGGTTGCAGCCGTCACCGGCCAGGCGTCGTATCAGGTAGCTCAAGCCCTCATTCCGGTGCTGATCGGTACCGTCGTCGACCGGGCAATCGGAAAGTCCGACAGCACAGCACTTCTCGTATGGCTTGCTGTGTTGTGTGCTCTGTTCGTGGGACTTGCTCTATCGTGGCGCATCGCGGTTCGCCTGAACACGCAGGTCTTCGTCTACGGCGAACACGACCTACGATTGAACGCTGCCAGACGGGTACTCGATGCCAGAGGCATGCAAGCTCAGCGCTCGACGGGTGAAGTTCTCACCATCTCCACCTCGGACGCCTCACACGTATCGGGCTTCTCCTGGGTTGTCGCCGAACAGGGCTCAGCTTTTGCGGGGCTCGCCGCGGCAGTGATTTCGCTTGCCTTCGTCTCGTGGCCGCTCGCACTGATCGTCGTACTCATCACTGCTGCGCAGCTCGTATTCATTCACAAGATCAGCGGTCCACTGGACGAGCGTGTGTATGCAGAGCAGAAGAAGGCAGCCGAGGCAGGCATGCTTGCAACTGATTTCACGCTTGGGTTACGAGTACTGAAGGGTTTCGGGGCCGAGCCCACTGCCCTGTCGCGATACGTCAAGGCGAGCCGGGCGTCGATGAAAGCAGCGATCCGGACGGTCAGAGCAATGTCCAGTCTGACCGCGCTCAACTCCGGGGTCTCCGCGTTGGTGCTGGCGTCGGTCGCACTTGGAGCCGCGTGGATGGCGCATCAAGGCACGATCACCGTGGGCAACTTCGTCACCGTTGTCGGCTTGAGCAGGGTCATTGCCGGTCCGATGGAAACTCTGGGGTTCTTCGGTGCAGAACTCGCTGCCAAGCGAGGCTCCGCACGCAGGCTGTCCGAACTCCTGGCCGAGCCGCACCTGATCGAATCGCCGCCCTCCACCGCCCCGATCAGCGCTGTCAGAAGTGAAGACGCCCTGCTGATTTCGACGGACAACGGAACCGTCGTCTCAGCTCGCCGCGGCGAGGTGGTGGGCGTGCGCGCGGACGATTCCGCTCACCGACTGGCACGCCAACTCGCCTTTCAGACTCCGCTGGACCCCGACTGCTACTTCGTATTCGGCACCGATGCAACCGAACTCGGTCCGGACGGAGTTCGCGATCAGGTGTTCGTCTCCGCTCATGAAGGGACCGTGTTCACCGGCACCGTCTTCGACAATCTGGCTGCACCGAACGTCGACTCGTCGGCAATGACGTCATCTGCGCTCGACGACGTGTTGACGCATCTGCCCGACGGCCACCTCTCCGAGGTAGGTGAGCAAGGAAAGAAACTCTCCGGAGGTCAGCGCCAACGACTTCTGCTCGCCCGCGCTTTGCATCAACCCCAGCCGATCCTGGTCCTCCACGAACCCACCACTTCCGTGGACTCTGTCACCGAACATCGAATTGCACACTCACTGAGAAACTTTCCCGACAAGGCCATTGTGGTGATCACCTCGAGTCCGACCTTGCTCCATTCGTGTGACCGTGTCGTCACGATCGACCACGCCGCTCGGGACGGAGACTCACTGTGACCGACACCCTTCCGGATGCATCTGCTGTACCGGTTGCATCAGCCTTGCCGATCGCGTCGACCACACAGACGGTCCGCGCATTGATCGCACTGCTTCAGCCACGGGGGCGAGCGCTCGCACTCACGACCGTCGTACTTCTCTCCGCTACGGCCTGCGGCCTGTCCACCCCGGCGCTGCTCGGGCTCATGGTCGATGCGGTCACGGAGGGCAAACCGTTTGTCTCACTTCTGCGTATCACCGCATTCATGCTCGGCGCAGCGGCAGCAGGAGTTGCGCTGACCTGGTGGAGCACACAGCTTCTCGCGAATGTCGCGCAGAACGTGCTGGCCGATCTTCGTGAGGACGTGTTCGCCGCCACGCTCGCGCAGCCGTCGTCGCTGGTCGAGGATGCCGGAACCGGTGATCTGATTTCCCGGGTCTCGGGTGACGTCGAAGCGGTCAACACCGTCATCGCGCGGGTGCTACCCGCAACGGTGTCCGCCCTGTTCATGATTTCACTGACGCTTGTCGGTGTGGGAGTGATCGATTGGCGATTCACCGTGGCGATCGTTGCCGTTGCGCCGATTCACTATTTCGCTCTTCGTCATTTCCTCCGACGCTCCGGACCCGTCTACCGACGCTCTCGCGCTGCGCAGGCCAGGCGGGGACAGCAGCTCATCGAAACCCTGGGTGGTGCAGGTACTGTCACTGCCCTGCGTCGAACCGACGAGCACATCGGCCGAATCGCCGAGACCTCCGAGCATGCCATCAGCTTCGACATGCAGGCAGTTCGACTGCGCACCAACTTCTTCGCTCAACTCAACGGCGCCGAACTGCTCGGACTGGCCGCGGTCCTGAGCGTCGGCTACTGGCTCGTGACCACGGGGTCGGTGTCCATCGGGGCCGCTACCGCCGCTGCGCTCTACTTCCACAGTCTGTTCAGCCCCATCGCGGTATTTCTCTCGAACATCGACGAATTGCAGGATGCGGGTGCCAGCCTGGCTCGCCTGATCGGTGTCACCGCGATGCCCGGGCGTCCCGCGAGCATGCCTGCCACGGGACGGTCCGCACCCATCGGAGTCGACGTGAAGCGGGTTTCTTACTCGTACAACAACTCCACCCCGGTGATCGATTCGATCTCGATCTCGATCGCACCGGGGGAACGAATCGCCGTCGTCGGCAGCAGTGGTGCCGGAAAGACCACACTCGCCAAACTGATTGCCGGCATCATTCCCGTCCGGGACGGGCGAATCACCGTCGACGGCACACCGATTGACGACCTGAGTGATGCCGAACTTCGGCACAAAGTCGTCCTGGTCAGCCAGGAAGTTCACGTGTTCGTCGGGACGATCGCCGACGATCTCCGGTTGTGCGCACCAGATTCGGACGATGCGAAGATCACCGAAGCCGTCGAAACGATGAAAGCTCAATGGATCCATGAGCTTCCGGACGGGCTCGAGACCAGGGTCGGGGCGGGCGGGTACCAGTTGACGGCGGCACAGGCACAGCACATAGCCCTCGTCCGGCTGGCTCTGCTCGATCCGCCCGTCGTCATCCTCGACGAGGCGACTGCCGAAGCCGGAACCACTGCAGCAGGTCTACTCGATCAGGCAGCCGAGCTCGCAGTCACCGGCAGGACTGCCGTGGTGATCGCACACCGCTTGAGCCAAGCAGTCCGCGCCGATCGCATACTCGTCATGAGCGGTGGCCGCGTGGTCGAGAGCGGGACACATGACGAACTGATCGGCGCGGACGGTTCCTACGCTGCACTGTGGGAAGCCTGGTCGGTACGGAGCTAGAACCCCGCCAGGCTCACCTGAAAGCCGTTACAACTCAGCTGCTACGACGCCTGCGGGCGATGTCCGCCAGGACGACTCCGGCGGCAACCGAGGCGTTGAGCGACTCGACCGGACCGGCCATCGGAATCGACAGGATCGCGTCGCAGTTCTCGCGGACGAGGCGCGAAAGGCCCTTGCCCTCGGAACCGACCACGATCACCACAGGACCGCTGCCGTCGAAATCGTCGAGAGTGGTGTCACCTTCGGCGTCGAGACCGACGACCTGAACACCCTTCGACGCCCAGTCCTTGAGCGTGCGAGTGAGGTTGGTTGCCCGAGCAATCGGCAGACGAGCGGCAGCACCGGCGCTGGTACGCCAAGCGACAGCACTCACGCTCGCGCTACGACGCTCCGGAATCACGACGCCGTGTCCACCGAAAGCTGCGACCGAGCGCACAACGGCACCCAGGTTGCGGGGATCGGTGATGTTGTCCAGCGCGACGAGCAGAGGGGGCTCGGCGTGCTTACGTGCCTCGGACAGAAGATCGTCCGGGTGCGCGTAGCGGTACGGCGGAACCTGCAGAGCGATGCCCTGGTGAAGACCGTTGGCGCTGAGGCGATCCAGATCCGAGCGCGGCACCTCGAGGATGGAGATACCGGCGTCGGCAGCCCGCTGAACGGATTCCTTCAACCGGTCGTCGCTCTCGGTACCGACAGCCACCCACAGCGCCGTCGCCGGAACACCCGCGCGCAAGCACTCCACCACCGGGTTGCGACCGAGCACGGTCTCGGGACCGTCGAGAACCTTGCGGCCTGGCCCCGGACGGCCACCGCGGCCCTGATTCTGCTTCTCGTCGGCCCGGGCGGCGCGCGCTGCACGCTTCGCCGCTGGGTGCTTGGTGCGTGCCTCGGCGGGAGGCGTAGCACCGCGGCCGGCGAGACCACGCTTGTGCTGGCCACCGGAACCGGCAACCTGGCCCTTCTTGGTGCCGCCCTTACGGACTGCGCCGCGCCTGCTCGAGTTTCCAGCCATTGTTACTGCCCTGCCTTAAGGGACCATTCGGGTCCGTCGGGAGTATCGGTTACTTCGATACCCGCCTTGATGAGGCGATCGCGGACCTCGTCCGCCACCGCCCAGTTCTTTTCCGTACGTGCCTGCTGCCGACGATCGAGATCGGCCCGCACCAACACGTCCAAAGCTTCCATTGCCGTCTCGGTGTCGCCACCGGACTGCGTCCAATGCTCGTCGAGTGGGTCGACGCCCAGGATCGCGAGCATGGCCCGCACCTGACCGGCAGCCACCCGAGCCGCGTCGAGATCACCGGCAGCGAGCGCGGAATTACCCTCGCTCGCCTTGCCGTGAATCTCGGCCAACGCGATCGGCACCGACAAGTCGTAGTCGAGAGCCGCCGCGAAACCTTCGGTCCACGTACCGAGTTCGACGCCACCCGCACGCTTGTGTGTGCGCAGGACGAACGACTCGAGCCCCTGGTAGGACTTCGCGCTTTCGTCCAACGCCTCGTCCGAGTACTCGAGATTGGAACGGTAGTGCGCACTACCGAGGTAGTACCGAAGTTCTTGCGGACGAACCTTCTTGAGCACGTTCGGCACCGAGAGAACGTTGCCCAACGACTTGGACATCTTCTCGCCACTCATCGTGACCCAGCCGTTGTGCAACCAGTACTGAGCGAAATCGTCGCCGGCGCACTTGGCCTGCGCAATTTCGTTCTCGTGGTGTGGGAAGACGAGATCGCGTCCACCACAATGGATGTCGAATGCGGCCCCGAGGTAGAACTCCGCCATGGCCGAGCACTCGAGGTGCCAGCCCGGACGGCCAGGTCCCCACGGCGTCGGCCACGAGGGCTCACCGGGCTTGACGGCCTTCCAGAGGGTGAAGTCGCGAGGATCGCGCTTACCCTCGGCCGCACTCTCGCCCTGATGAACGTCGTCGAGTTTGTGGCCGGACAGTGCGCCGTACTCGGGGTAGCTCTGCACGTCGAAGTAGACGTCGCCGCCCGCCGCGTACGCGTGGCCGTTCTCGATCAGGCGTTCCATCATCTCGACCATCTGCGTCACGTGACCGGTGGCCCGCGGCTCGATGGACGGCGGCAGCACACCCAGTTGGTCGTAGGCCCACGTGAACGACCGCTCGAACGTCGCCGCCCACTCCCACCAAGGTCGACCGGCGCCGGCGGCCTTGTTGAGAATCTTGTCGTCGATGTCCGTCACGTTGCGCACGAAGGCAACGTCGTTGCCGTGCGCCAACAGCCAGCGTCGCAGCACGTCGAAAGCGACGCCGCTACGAACGTGTCCGATGTGAGGATCGCCCTGAACTGTCGCCCCACACAGGTACACCGATGCATGTCCGGGGGCCAACGGAACAAAATCCCGAAGGGCCCGCGTACCGGTGTCGTATAGGCGCAGGGTCACGACCAGCGATCTTACCTGTCGTGTTCGGTTGTCATGACCAACGCGGTGGCCATGGCGGCGATCCCCTCGCCGCGGCCGGTCAAGCCGAGGCCGTCCGTGGTGGTCGCGGACACCGAAACAGGCGCGCCGAGAATGTCCGAGAGCACCTTCTGTGCCTCGCCGCGTCGCGGCCCGATCTTCGGTCGGTTGCCGATGACCTGCACCGCGGCGTTGCCGACGGTGAACTGGTTCTCTTCGAGCAGTCGACGAACCTCGGCAAGCATTCGAGCGCCGCTCACGCCGTCCCATTCGGGCCTGCCGGTGCCGAAAACCGAACCGAGGTCGCCAAGACCTGCGGCGGAGAGCAACGCGTCACAGAGCGCGTGGACGGCGACGTCGCCGTCCGAATGCCCCGAGCACCCGTCTGCTTCCTCGAACAGCAACCCGGCCATCCAGCAAGGTCGGCCGAGCTCGATGGGATGAACATCCGTGCCGAGACCGACGCGCATCTATTTTCCGTCCTGTGAGTCCGCGCTCAACTCTGTCTCCGAGATCAGGAGCGCCCGTGCAAGGACGAGGTCGAGCGGAGTGGTGATCTTGAAGGCGAGAGCGTCGCCGGGAATCGTCTGCACCGAAACACCGAGACGCTCCACCAGAGCGGCGTCGTCAGTCGCGGCGACATCACCGGCGTCGTACGCACTGCGCAGGACGTCGGTGGAGAAGCCTTGAGGAGTTTGAACCGCACGCAACTCCGAACGCAGAGGCGTTCCGGTGACTACGCCGAGTACGTCGACCGACTTGATCGTGTCGGTAACCGGGAGTACCGGGATGACAGCGGAGCTGCCGGCTCGGAGAGCGTCGACGACGCGCGCGATCAACGCCGGCGGCGTCAATGCCCGCGCGGCGTCGTGCACGAGTACAAAATCTGCGTCGCCGGCAGCACTGAGACCGGCTCGAACCGAATCCGTTCTTTCGGCACCACCACCGACGACGTCGACGTCCGATGCACGACCGAGGTCGGCTACGACGGATTCGACCAGTTCAGGCGGCACAATGACAACAACGCGGTCGATCGCTCCGGATTTCCGGAGTCCATCGACCGCGCGTGCAAGCATGGTGCACCCACCGAGTTCGACAAATGCCTTGGGCAATTTCTCGCCCAATCGCACTCCCCGACCTGCGGCAGGTACCAGGGCTACTACTGCCACTGTCAGCTTTGTTGTGTTGCAGTCAGGACGCGGCCGCGAGGACCTCGTCGAGAATGGTCTCTGCCTTCTCGGTGTCAGTGCCCTCGGCGAGCGCGAGCTCTCCGACGAGAATCTGACGAGCCTTGGCGAGCATGCGCTTCTCACCAGCGGAAAGCCCGCGGTCCTGCTCACGACGCCACAGGTCACGAACAACTTCCGCAACCTTGTTCACGTCACCTGAGGCAAGCTTCTCGAGATTTGCCTTGTATCGACGAGACCAGTTGGTGGGCTCCTCGGTGTGCGGTGCTCGCAGAACCTGGAAAACCTTGTCGAGGCCTTCTTGGCCGACCACGTCACGAACTCCGACGTACTCTGCGTTATCTGCAGGAACCCGTACTGTGAGATCGCCTTGAGCGACCTTCAGAACCAGGTACTCCTTCTGCTCACCCTTGATGGTGCGGGTTTCGATAGCTTCGATCAGCGCCGCACCGTGATGGGGGTATACGACGGTGTCTCCGACCTTGAAAATCATGTGTCCCGTGCCCCTTTCGATTCCACTAGTTTAACACGTGAAAGAACCGACCACTCATCAACTGTGCAGGTCAGGGGCATCCTTGCTCGAGCGTAGGGGTTGACAGGGCTTGTTGTACGTGCATTCAACTGGTCTGGAGCACCCCTGCATAACCGACTGAAAGCCCACGCAGACAACCGTTGTGGCGACCCGACGGCCAGCCCGCGGGACCTTATCTACTACTCTGCCTAGTGGAGTGCGAACCTGACGCCGTGGAGGACAAATCGTGACTGCTATCCGTAAGCCGACTCGTCGAGTCGCTACCGCCATTGCACTGGCTGCAGGCGCAGCCATCGCGCTGTCCGCTTGCGGTTCCGGACAGGTGAGCCAGACCGCCGTCCAGCAGGCCGCCGTGAACGGCAACAGCGCCGACCTCGGTGAGATCGCACTGCGCAACGTGCACATCGCCTACCCCTCGTCCGAGGAATACAGCATCGAGCCGGGCGGCAACGCCGTGCTCGCGTTCACCGTCGTGAACGACAGCGCCGAGACCACGGACAAGCTCGTCAGCATCACCACCGATTACGCAGCACGCGTCATCGCGGGTGAAGAGGTAGGTGGCTTGACGATCAAGCCGCAGACGTCGCTGCAGGCCGGCCAGTTGCCCGCAGGCGAAGGTGCCGCGACCGAGGCAGAGACCCAGATCAAGAACAACGAAGAGAACGACGACGCACCCGCTGCGCTCACTCTCGTCGTTCTGCAGGACATCAAGGCAGGCGTTCGCCCCGGCTTGACCGTCCCGATCACCTTCAAGTTCGAGAAGGCCGGCTCGGTCACCGTCGACGTACCGGTCGACGCAGGCCCGCAGCTCGAGCGCAACGAGTCGGACAAGTCGCCCGACGTTGCAGAAGCCGGGCACTGAGCCCGAATCACCAAGGCGCACACTGCGCTTCGCAGAACAACTTAAGAATCACACTAGAGGCGGGGTCCATGTCGGACCCCGCCTCTAGTCTGTCCCGGTGGCCAAAGTGAAATCGAACTACCGATGCTCCGAATGCCAGTCGGTAGTGCCCAAGTGGGTCGGTAGATGTCCGGACTGCGATTCGTGGGGCTCGATGACCGAGGTCGCGGTAGTGGCACCCGTCGCCAGTCGCGCCGGCGCATCACTCGCCAAAGCGGGATCGAGCGCCGTGCTCCCTACGACGCCGGCCACGCCGCTGACACAGATCGACAGCACCTCGACGCAGGCCAAGCCCACCGGGATCGGCGAGTTGGACCGCGTCCTCGGCGGTGGCGTCGTACCTGGTTCGGTGGTGCTGCTCGCGGGCGAGCCCGGAGTCGGAAAATCGACGCTACTTCTCGAGGTCGTCTACCGCTGGGCGATGCGCAGCGCGGATGATCGAGCGTTGTACGTCACCGGCGAGGAGTCCGCCGGTCAGGTCCGACTTCGGGCAGATCGCACCAACTCTGTCCACGAACGGATGTATCTGGCGGCCGAATCCGATCTCGCGACCATCCTCGGCCACATCGAGCAGGTCAAGCCGACCCTGGTCATCGTCGACTCGGTGCAGACCATGCTTGCTGCCGACGTCGACGGAGTCGTCGGCGGCGTGACTCAGGTCAAGGCTGTCACCAGCGCCTTGACCTCCCTGGCGAAGGCCAGTGGAATCCCGGTGCTTCTGATCGGCCATGTCACCAAGGACGGCGCCGTCGCCGGACCGCGCTCGCTCGAGCATCTCGTAGACGTGGTTCTGCACTTCGAAGGTGACAAGCACTCCACGCTGCGCATGGTCCGCGGCGTCAAGAACAGATTCGGTGCGGCCGACGAGGTGGGATGCTTCGAGCTGAGCGAGCAGGGCATCAACGAGATCAGCGATCCGTCCGGCCTGTTCCTGCATCACCGCGAAGAAGCTGTGGAAGGCACGGCCGTCACCGTGATGATGGACGGTAAGCGACCGCTACTCGGTGAAGTTCAGGCCCTCGTCGCCGCCACGCCTCTACCGACACCTCGTCGAGCCGTCAGTGGGCTCGACACCGCCCGTGTGGCCATGGTTCTGGCCGTGTTGGAGCGCCGCGTCGGGGTGTCGATCTCGAAGGCCGACGTCTACGCGGCGACCGTCGGCGGTATGCGGATGACCGAGCCGGGTGCCGATCTGGCTCTCGCGATAGCGGTCGCTTCCGCTGTGAAAGCCAAACCTGTCCCCAAGGGGCTCGTCATCCTCGGCGAGGTCGGACTCGCCGGAGAGGTTCGACGAGTTGCCGGTGTGAACCGACGGCTGATCGAAGCTGCCAGATTGGGATTCACCAGCGCCATCGTGCCGGTCGATTCCGGCCCGAACATTCCCGGCATGCGCGTCAACGAAGTAGCGAACCTGGCCGAGGCACTCGCCTATGCCGGATTGATGGGCGGCAAACAAGCCCCGTCTCGCCCAAAGCTCACTCCGGTGAAGTGACCGGCCTGCGGCCGACTACCGCGTCAGACCGACGAGGTGCCGAACGGGGAAGTCGGTTCGCCGTCCACGAACTCCTTGGTCTTGGCGAAGTGTTCCGACGTGATGGTCAGGAACAGTCCGCGGGACGTTCCCACCACCGTGTCCGGATCCGCTGTCGGACCTTCGACGATCACCGCTTCCGCGCTGGTGTAGACCTTGCGGCGCACAACGCCGTCGATGCGAGCCCGAAATTCGAGCACCGATCCCAACGGGATCGGTCGGGCGAAGTCGATCTCGAGGTGCCCGGTCACCACCGGCGAGCCAAGAGCCATGCATGCCATGCCTTGCGCCTCGTCGAAAGCCGTCGACAAAATGCCGCCGTGAATGACCCCCGGACCGCCCTGATACTTCTTGGCGACCTCCAGACGGCCCGTCACTTCCAACCCGTCACCAGCCCTGAAACTCATCGCCATTCCCGCAGGCTGGTCGTCGCCGCAGCCGAAGCATTTCGACCAGTGCTGAGGCAACTTCTCGCCGGCGGCCGGAAAGAATTCGACCGGCTCCGGGACAGTCAGGTCATCAGGCAGGGTCCAGGTACTACTCATGGATAGGTAATCTAAACGGGGATCAGTCCGGCGCAGGCATCGGACCCGACCGAAGTGACATCGACCTCAGCAGGGAGTTTCTCAATGATCAGTGCGATGGCGGACACACAGTCGTCGTCGGCATTGCGAGAGACCATCGCCAGGTTGGCGCCGGGTACCGCTTTGCGAGACGGGCTCGAACGAATTCTGCGCGGACGTACCGGCGCGCTGATCGTCCTCGGATACGACGAGGAGATGGAAGCGCTGTGTGACGGCGGATTCAACCTCGACGTGGAGTTCGCACCGACCCGATTGCGCGAGCTCTCGAAGATGGACGGCGCGGTAGTCCTCTCGACGGACGGCACACGCATCGTGCGCGCCAATGTCCAACTGGTTCCCGATCACAAGATTCCCACCGTCGAATCCGGCACCAGGCACCGTGCCGCCGAGCGCACGGCAATTCAAACCGGCTATCCCGTGGTCTCGGTCAGTCAGTCGATGTCGATCGTCAGTGTGTACGTCGGTGGTATCCGGCACGTCATCGACGGCTCGGCCACCATACTTTCGCGCGCCAACCAGGCCGTCGCGACGCTCGAACGATACAAAGCGCGACTCGACGAAGTGACACGGCAACTGTCGGTGGTCGAGATCGAGGATTTCGTGACTCTGCGCGACGCGTTGACCGTCGTACAGCGACTCGAAATGGTTCGCCGTGTGTCGATCGAAATCGAGCAGGATGTCCTCGAGCTCGGCACCGACGGTCGCCAGCTGGCACTGCAGCTCGAAGAACTGGTCGGCGACAACGACATTGCACGTCAACTGATCGTTCGGGATTATCTTGCCGGCCCCGAACCCATCGGCACCGCGGCGATGGACAACGTACTCGTCGCACTCGATCGTGTCACCGACGCCGACCTACTCGATCTCACGACTCTTGCGCGTGTTCTCGGTTATCCGGGCACGATCGAAGCCCTCGACACTCCGATGACTCCTCGCGGATATCGCGTACTGATGCGTGTGCCTCGATTGCAGTTCCATCAGATCCACCGGTTGGTCGGATCCTTCGGCACTCTCCAGTCGCTGCTGGCCGCTACGGCTGCCGATCTGCAGTCGGTCGAGGGCATCGGCGGGCTGTGGGCCCGTCACATCCGTGAGGGACTTTCCCGGCTCGCGGAGACGTCGATCACCGGATCGTTCAACTAGCGGGCCTGTTCGGGCTTGCCCGCTCTCACGCGATGTTGAACGGCTCCGGGGAGCTTCGCAGTGCGCCGAGCTGACCGACAACCGTGTACGCGCCTGCGCCCACCGGATTGCGCTCGGGGTTCTGCGCGGTCGCGCACTCGGGGGTCGACGTCGTGGCCGACCAGGCGACCTTGAACGCAGCTTGCTCGCCGGGAGCGAGATTGCGTACGTCGGCTGCGGGCTGGGGATAGCAGTCGACGTTGGACCACAAACGGGTCTTGCCGTCGATGCTGTAGACGAGCACCTGCTGCAGGCCGCCCGCCAGATCTCGATCACAGGGTGCCGAACCGATGTTGGTGATGACGATCGTGAAGGACGGCTCTTCACCGGGAGCGAAGGTCGCCTTGTCTGCGGTCGCCTTGACTGCCAACGACGAGTCCGCGCACTGACCAGCCGGGACCGGAGCGCCGGTGGTCGACGAGGACGATGCCGACGTCGACGATCCCGAAGCCTGCGTGCCCGAGCCACCTGATCCACCCGCAGCACCGCCACCCGAACCACCGTTACCGTCCGGCGCGTTGGAGCCGGAAGGGTTGGGGGTGAAGGAGACGTCCGTCGTCAGCGAGGAACTCGCAGCGGCCGAATTGGCCTCAGGAGTATCGCTTCCACCGCCGAAGAGGGCGGACGCCGCCCAGATGATCAACGCCAGTGCAATGACGGCGGCACCAATGGCCAGCGCCCGGCGACGCCAGTAGATCTCGGGGGGCAGTGGTCCATTCGGTTCCAACACGGACTCAACGGTAGTTTGCGCAGGGTCCACTAACCGTCAGCTGAGGCGGCGTGTCGGTACCCATTGTCTGCTACCGGGTATCACTGCCCCGGAAGATCTAACCCTCGACGGTCTCGACGCTCTCGCCGATGTCGCCGACCGCGCCCTGAACTCGCATGTGACCGTCGGACAATGTGTACGTGACGCCGACGATCGCGCACGCACCGTTGTCCACCTTGTCTGCGATGATCCGCGACCTCTGCATGATCAACGAGCCGGTCTCCACGACGTGTCGACCTTCGAGTTCGTCGACGGTGGACAAGCCTTCGTTGCGACCCATCAGGATGGACGGAGCAACGCGCTCGACCACGCTGCGAATGAAGCCGTCGGGAACCGCACCCTTGTCCAGGGCGTCGAGCGTTGCCTTCACGGCACCGCAACCGTCGTGACCGAGGACGACGATGAGCGGCACGTTGAGCACGTGAACCGCGTACTCGATCGAACCGAGCACCGAATCGTCGAGCACGTGACCTGCCGTACGCACGACGAACATGTCGCCGAGGCCCTGATCGAAGATGATCTCGGCGGCTACGCGCGAATCACCGCAACCGAACAGCACCGCGGTGGGGTGCTGCCCATCGACGAGCTTCGCGCGATCGGCGATTCCCTGGCTGGGGTGAATGGACGCGTCGTTGACAAATCGCTCGTTGCCTTCGCGAAGGGACTTCCAAGCGGAAATGGGGCTTGATCGTGGCATTCACTCATTGTGCACCCGTCGCATTTCGGACTCTCGCCGGGAAGGTTGCGTAGACGCAAACGGAAGCTCCGCGTCCACATTCACGCCTTGTGATGGCGTGCCCGAATTGGAACTTACTTCAGAGTCAGTTTCCTGATACCGTCTCCGAACGTGACCTGGAGCACTTCGACCTTCCGAGTGTGATCGAAGAAACCCGACCAGAACGATTCGGCCGGAAAGGGGGATGGCGTGAGCACTGAAGTTGGAACAACCGGGGACGCAACGCCTGCCTCCCCCGCCAAGACGAACATGTTCTCGAACCTGCTGTCCGAGATCGGACTGCTGTTCACCTTCACCGTTCGCGTATGCGTCGCCGCTTTCACAACTCTGCGACACAAGCGCCTCGCCTGGCGTGAAGCGCTCGACCAGATGTGGTTTCTCGCCCACGTCACCTCGGTCGCATCGGCACTGGTGATGATTCCACTCGGCGTGGGCGTAGCTCTCCAGATCGGTTCGCTCGCAGACCAAATCGGCGCGGGTTCATACAGCGGTGCAGTCGTCGCGTTCCTCATCATCGGACAGGCCGGACCGCTGGTCTGCGCCCTGATCATCGCCGGCGTCGGCGGTTCCGCAATCTGCGCAGATTTGGGAGCGCGCACGATCCGCGAAGAGATCGATGCGCTCGAAGTACTGGGCCTGCCGGTGTTGGAACGCCTGGTCGTGCCGCGGATGATCGCAATTGCCGTCGTCTGCCTCCTGCTGAATTCGATAGTTCTCGTGATCGGTTTGGGCGCAAGCCTCTTCGTTCACGTCCTGATACTCGACGGCAACGCACAGAGCTTCCTGCGCAATCTCGTTCAATTCAGTCAACCGAGCGACTTCGTCGTCTCCGGTATCAAAGCCGTTGCCTTTGCTCTCATCTCGGGAATCGTGGCCTGCTACAAGGGCCTGACCGTCAAGCGCGGAGCTCAAGGCGTCGGCGACGCAGTCAACGAGACCGTCGTGCTCTCGTTTGTCCTCGTGTTCGTCGCCAACCTCGCAATTACCCAGTTCTACCCGCTGTTCGTCTCGGTGAAGGGTGCCTACTGATGCACCTGCCCATCGCAATTCGTGCCAAGCGGGCCAGTTCGCGCACCGTCGACGGTCTGAGTCGACTCGGCGATCAGTTCACGTTCCACGCGCGCGTCATCACCTCGATTCCGGCAACCCTCAAGCGATATTGGCGTGAAGTCGCCCGTCTCGTCGCCCAGGTGGCATTCGGTTCGGGCACCCTGCTCGCCGGCGGCGGCAGCGTCGTCGTGATCTTCGCGATCTCGTTCTTCGCAGGTTCCCAGATCGGACTCGAGGGCTACCGCGGACTCAACCTCGTCGGCCTCGCACCGCTGTCCGGCGTGATGTCCGCCATCGCGAATACTCGTGAGGTCGCACCACTCGTTGCCGCAATCACCTTGGCTGCCAAGGTCGGAACTGGATTCACCGCGCAGCTCGGAGCCATGCGGATCTCCGAGGAAATCGACGCACTCGAAGTCATGGCGATTCCCTCGCTGCGATACCTGGTCACCACCCGAATGATCGCGGCGCTCATCGCGGTGGTCCCGCTGTACCTGGTCGGCCTGTTTGCTTCGTACATGGCAACGGCGCTTGCGGTGATCCGGGTCAAAGGCCAGTCGGAGGGAACATACGGCTACTACTTCAGTCTTTTCCTCTCTCCCAACGACATCTGGTTGTCCTTGGTAAAAGTCATGGTGTTCGCGGTCGTCGTGACCCTCGTGCACTGCTACTACGGTTATACCGCGACGGGTGGACCTGAAGGCGTCGGACGAGCAGCCGGACGAGCGCTGCGCACCAGCATCGTCTTCCTGGCCTTCACCGACGTCGCCATGACCATCGCGCTCTGGGGACTCAAACCTCAGGTGCCCGGGTTGACCGGATGATCGTCACGGGTACCAGTCGAATTGCACTGGCACTGCGTGGTTTACTTGCGATAGTCCTGCTGATCGTCGCCTACGTCTTCTTGTTCAGCAGGGGCACGGACACGTTCAGTTCCACACCGCAGGTCAGTGCTGTCGTCCCTGCCAGCGCCGGTGCGCTGCGAGTCGGATCCTCGGTTCAGTACCGCGGCGTCGTCGTCGGTTCGGTCGCCGACATCGAGCCTGGCACCACCGCTTCCACCATCTCACTCGCAATCGACGAGGGTGCATTCGAGGACATACCGTCGACAAGTCAGGTACGGCTGATGCCCCGCAACATCTTCGGCGACTTCTTCGTGGACCTGATTCAACCTGACGGTCTCTCGCGCGGTCCTGCTCTCGCGCCGGGTACCGAGTTGGCATCAGATCAGTCCGAAGTCGCGGTCCAGCTCTACCAATCGATCTCACGGATCTACTCGCTCGTTTCTTCCCTCGACCCCGCCGACATCAACGTGGCGCTCACGGCAGTCTCGGATGCGATGAGCGGCAAGGGAAACCAGATCGGTGAGTCACTCGATTCAGTCCACCAAGCGTTGGTCGGTGCGCAGCCCGTCATCGACGGACTCGGTGACGACCTCGACGACATAGCCACGCTCGCCGACAGTCTCTCGACGAGTGCGCCCGACATGCTCGCCGCATTCGAGAACTCCATCACCACATCCAAGACCGTCGTCGAGAAATCCGACGGATTGGCGGGGCTTCTGCGAGCAGGCACCAGCACGGGATCTGCTGCCACGAGTCTGATCGGCGACAATCGCGACCGCCTGATCACCTTGGTCGACGACGCCGATTCCCTCACCGGTGCAATCACTTCGCGGCCGGACCACATCACCACCTTCTACAACGGCCTGCGCAATCTCACGATCAAACTCCCGCCCGCATTGGCGCACGGCCCGTGGCTCAGCACTGACCTGCGCCTGTCTGTCACAGATCTGTATCCGTACGGAAAGACCGACTGCCCACAATACGACGGGACCCGCGGCCCCAACTGCCCTGCCGCCGCGACCGCGTTCGGCGGAACCGTCGGCCCGGTCGGCAGCCCTGCCGAACAATCCCTGATCTCAGCTATCACCCAGGGCGGTACAGCTTTGGACACTCTCGTGGCGGGGCCGGTATTTCGCGGCACGACGGTGGTGGGCGGATGAGCGTGAAGAAATCTCTGATCAGGTTCGGACTGTTTGCCGCGCTGTCGATTCTCGCCACCGTGGTCGTGGTGAGCACTCTGATCAACCCAGTCTCCGGGTCTAGTTCGCAGTACCGGGCCGTCTTCGTCAATGCCTCCGGCCTGGTCACCGGCAGCGATGTTCAGATCGCCGGGGTGCGAGTAGGGCGCGTCGACAGCGTCGAGTTGGTGAACAACCAAGCCGTCGTCGGCTTCGAACTCGAATCTACACAACGTATTCCGACCGACGGTCGGGCTGTGGTGAGGTATGCAGATCTGCTGGGGGCACGGACGATCTCGATCGAACCCGGACAGGGCGAACTCGTAGCCGGCAACTACCTCTCCCCCGGAGCCACAATTCCCGTGGAACAGACTCAGCCGGCGATCGACCTCACCGACATCCTCGGCGGTTTCCGTCCCCTGTTCGACGCACTTGACCCCGCAGAAGTCAACAAGCTTGCCGCACAAGTCGTCCAGGTATTCCAAGGACAAGGTTCCACCATCGAAAGCCTGCTGGAGCGCACAGTTGCCGTCACCGAGAACTTGACGTCCCGAGACGCGATCTTGGACCAACTACTGACCAACCTCGACCGGGTACTCACCGTCACGACGACGAATCGACCCAACTTCGTCGAGATGATCAACACGCTCGACACGCTGGTAGGCGGTTTGGCACAGGATCGCCAACAGATCTCGGCCGCAGTTGATTCCGCAGGTGCCCTGACTTCTTCCCTTCAGGACTTGGTGACGCGCGTGGAACCGGACTTGGCTGGCGCGCTGACTTCGATCGATCAGTCGGCCAGCGTCGTCGTCGACAATCGTGAGTCGCTGGCGACCGGTATCACCGCTTTCGATCAACTGTTCACCCAATTGGGAATCGCAATGAGCTACGGCAGTTGGGCGAACATCTACATCTGTAATTTCCGGCTCAGCGCGCTGGACCAATCGGTGACTCTCGGCGGCCCCGAGCGTTCGGCGGTGTGCCGATGAACTGGCTCACCGTCAAGAACCCGGTCCGCAACGGAATGATCTGCATTCTCGTCGGAGTCTGTGTCGTTCTGGCCGCACTCGTTGTCCCTCAATTGATCTTGAAGGTCAAGACCAACGAGTACAACGCCGTGTTTGCCAACGCCACCGGATTGACGCAGGACGATCCGGTCAACGTCGCGGGAGTCCCGAGCGGGGTGGTCACCTCGTTGGCGGTCAGCGGCAACTCTGTTGAAGTCACCTTCCGACTCGACGACGGCGTCACTCTCGGCGAAAACTCGCGCGCGGACATCAAGATCTCGACTCTGCTCGGCCGACGCTCGCTCGACATCACTCCGAACGGATCGCGCTCGTTACCCGGAGGTTCGACCATTCCCATCGAGAACACGAGTGTTCCGTTCACCCTCGACGATCTCGGACGAGGAGCACAATCCACTTCGGAAAACCTTGATCTGCAACAACTGCGAAACATGCTGACCGTGGTGTCCGACAACTCACCGGACGATCCCGAGCTCATTCGCCGCTCGCTCGAGGGAATCGACGCACTCTCCGGAGTAGTCAACGACAACGACGTTGCGCTCCGTTCCCTTCTCACCGGAGCGCAGCAGACGACCGCAACACTGATCGAGCAGAAGGACACTCTGGAAACCCTTCTGGGAAATGCGGACCTGGTGATGGCCACGATCGCCGACCGGCGAGATGTGCTGAATGCGCTTGTACAAGACCTCAATCAGTTGAGCACCACACTTGCCCAGTTCCTGGGTGACAACCAGGCATTGGTCGACTCGGTCATGGGAGACATCCACGAGGTGACGGGAGTTCTTTCCGAGAACGAACAATCACTGACCACGTTGCTCGACAACTTCGCCCCCAGCGTTCGGTACGTCACCAATGCGACCGGTAACGGCAACTGGCTCGACCTCAACTCGCCCTCCACCCTCATCCCGGACAACTGGTTGTGCGTCGTCGGGCTCGTTCAGGGGTGTCGATGACCACGACCGTCAAGAAGCTCGCCGTGCTGGCAGCGATAATGATCTGCGCGATCGGTGCGGTCCTGTTCGTCACGCGTGACGAACACCAACTCACTCTCACTGCCGAATTCACCT
Organism: Rhodococcus sp. APC 3903; assembly: GCF_030407755.1. Lineage (NCBI taxonomy): Bacteria > Bacillati > Actinomycetota > Actinomycetes > Mycobacteriales > Nocardiaceae > Rhodococcus > Rhodococcus sp. APC 3903. The sequence continues at coordinate 173,436 of NZ_JASDCV010000013.1, read as the reverse complement.
CGACCGACGCCATCTTCACCGGAAACACGGTGACTATTCTGGGAGTTCCCAGCGGGAGGGTCGAGAGCGTCACGCCGGAAGGGTCCCGGGTACGAGTGGCGATGAGCCTGCCATCCGGAACACGCATACCGGCCGACGCGCAGGCCTGGGTCCTGTCTCCTTCGGTCATCAGCGACCGCACGATCGAACTCGGCCCCGGTTACGAGGACGGTGAGTTCCTCGCGGACGGCGCAGTGATCCCTCTCGAACGAACTCACTCCCCTCTGACATGGGACCAGCTCACCGCATCGGTGAACGAACTGACGGTGGCGCTCGGCCCTGGCGCGGACGGCGGTGGGATCGGTGACCTCATCGGAGAAGGCGCCCACGCGTTGGACGGCAACGGGCAAGCATTCAACGATGCCGTTCGGTCCATCTCACAGGCTAGTTCGGTACTGGCGGGTGCAAGTCCCGACATCTCCGAACTCGTGAAGAACCTGAACACCCTCGTGCAGTTGATCGCGGACAACCAGACCAAGGTCGACTCGCTGTCGAATTCGGTGACAGTCACCGCCCGCGCGTTCAGTACCCAGCGAGAAGACATCAGCGGGGCGCTCGATTCCCTGACCACGTTGCTCGGACAGGTCTCAGCGCTACTCGCCGAACACGGCGAGGCGGTCACCGCCGATCTGGGTGCGCTCGCACAGTTGGCCGGTGCAGTCGCGACCAAACAGGACCAACTGCGCGAGATCATCGAAACGGCACCAACGGGATTCGAGAACGTCGCCAACCTCGTCACCGAAGAAGGCCGAGCCAGAGCGCGATTGAACGTCGCCACCGATCTCTCACAGTTCGACACGACGCGAGAACTGTGCGAGAAGATGCCGATTCCTCTGTGCACCGGGCCTGGGATCGTCAATCCCATCGAATTTCCTTCGGCAGGCAGCTCCGACCTGGCACGCATCCTCGGTGGGGGCAACTGATGGCGTCGAACAAGTCCGTGGTGAGCGTTGTCGTGGCACTTGTCATCGCGGCGCCGTTGACCGGCTGCAGTCTCAACTTCCAGCACCTCCCCCTCGGGCGCGGTCTGCCAGGAGAGTCGTACCCGCTGAACATGGAATTCGTCGATGCGTCATTGCTGCCCGTCGGCGGCGAGGTGCGGATCGGCCAGGCAGTGGTCGGCAGAGTCACGTCGATGAGCGCGGAAACCTTTGCAGCCGTGGTACATACCGAAATCGAATCGAACATCGAACTACCCGTCGGCACTCGCGCTCGGATCGAGCTGTCCACTCCGATCGGCGATGCGTTTGTCAACCTCGAAGTTCCGGTCGATCCCACGGGCTCCAGGCTCGAACCAGGTTCCACCATCGCGCGATCGGAGACCGTGCGCGGACCCGATGTCGCACAACTGCTCGGCGCCGTCGGAACTCTGTTGAACGGCAGTGGGTTGGCGCAGGTCAAGAACATCGTCAGTGAGGCTGATCAGATTCTCGACGGCAGGGAGGAGACGATCCGCGATCTGCTTGCGCGCCTTGACACTTTTCTCGGAACACTTGACGACCGAAAGGAATCGATCAATTCGGCACTGAATTCACTGAACCGGCTCAGCGCTCTGATCGGTGACGAGAGCGCCACCATCGACGAAGGCTTGCGAACACTCACACCCGCATTGGGCGTGATCGCCGACCAACGACAACCGCTCCTCGATCTTCTCGACGAAACCGATCGGCTCAGTACCGCAACCAATTCCGTGCTCGACCAGTCGGCCGACCAGATTTCCGAGATCACCGGACGACTGTCACCCATCCTCGACCAGTTCTCGGCAATGGGCCCGACTCTGAGTGAGACCATGTCCAACCTGGACAACGCGAGAGCGCTCCTCGAGCGCGCCAGCCCAGGTGATTACGTGAACATCGACCTCGACGTTGATGTCGAGGGCACCGTGACCGGGGTGCTCAACGAGATAATTCCGGGCGCCGCACCGCCACTGCCACCTCTGCCCGCCTCCGATCGGGAACTGCCGATCACGACACCCCTGCAAGGAGGAACGCGATGAAGAACCGAACCGTCTATTTCGAGATCGTCGCCTTTCTCCTCATCGCGGTGGTCAGCACGACGTATGTGCTCCGACAAGTAGGTGCCGGAGATCCCTTCACCGGAACGTTCTCGGTGACCGTCGAATTGGAGAACGCGGCCGGAATCGCTCCGGGTTCGGAAGTGGCCTATCGCGGAGTCACCGTCGGCGACGTCGAGTCGGTGGAGGTGGACTCTGCCCGGGACCTCGTCGTGATGACGTTGAGCATCGCCGCCGACCAACAGATACCCAACGATTCGCATGTGGCCATCAGCCAGGACACCGCCGTTCCGGTATTGAAAGTTCAGTTGTCCTCGCAGACCGACGGCGGCCCGTATCTGGTTGAAGGTTCGGTTGTTCCGACTGAGCGCACTTCGATCCCGGTCGCGTTGGGAACCGTGATTGCGAATTTCAACGCTGCTGCCGATACCGTCGATCCGGCAGATCTGCGTACCCTCTCGCACGAACTCGGTGAGGGATTGAACGGATTGGGTCCGGATCTGCAGGCGCTCGTCGACAACTTCGACGTGCTCGCGCGCACTGTCCAAGCCGATCAACCGCGTGTCAACACACTCGTCGAGAACTCGCGCTCACTGTTCACTGCGAACGAGGAAAATGTTGACGCTCTTCCCGAAGTTGCGCTCACACTTCGCCAATTGACAGATCAGGTACGAAACTCCGATCCGCAACTGCGCACACTCCTCGATCGAAGCCCGAGTGTTCTCGACAATCAGATACTGCCTCTCATCGAACAGAGTCGTGAGCCGTTCAGTCTGCTGTTGGCCAATTCTCTCGTCTCCACTCAGATCGTCACTGCACGGATGCCTGCCGTCGATGCCTTGTTGGTGGTGGTGCCCAAAGGATTCGAGAAGTTCGGAAGTATCGTCAAAGACGGACGGGCACAGCTTGATCTGATCACAGCACTCGGCCCGGTCTGTATCTACGACACGCCCCGACGATCGGTACAGGACACCTCACCGACCACGCTCGACAAGAACCAACACTGCGCGGACCAGTCGGGCCGGATCCAGAATCGCGGTTCGCAGAACGTCCCCACCGGGACTGGAACGATCGACGGGGTTGCCGAATACGATCCTGCCCTCGGCACCGTTGCGGCCGGTGACGGAACGTCGATTCGTCTGGGCCTCAACGGTGGTCAGAACACCGTTCTCGGTGACAACTCGTTTGCCGCACTACTAGTACAAGGAACGCAATGACCGAGACACCCCAGTCCGAGACACCCCAACCCCAGACTCCCGAGAGTCCGACACCCACAATCGCCGAAAAGCCCAAGCGGCTTCGCAAGCAGACCTTGTTGATCGTTGCCGGCGTCCTGGTCGTGGTCGCGGCGCTCGGATGGGGCGCATTCGCGACCTGGCAGAAATCGGCCGACGAAGACGCGCGTACCAGCGCACTGGACAGCGGACGGCAATTCGCCACTGATCTTGCGACGTACAACTTCCAGAACCTCGATCAGAATCTTTCCGTGGTGCGTGACAACTCTGTCGGTGAGTTCGCCGGTCAGTACGCCCAGGTGGCAGCCAACCTGCAGAACATGATCGTGCAGTATCAGGCGACCTCGTCCGCTCAGATCATTTCAGCCGGACTGGCGAGCAGTGATCGCGACAACGCCGAGGTGCTCGTGTTCCTCGATCAGACGATCACCAATACCAACTCCCCCGATCCGAGGATCGACCGTAACCGCATGCAACTTTCTCTGGTCCGCGAGGACGGCGAGTGGAAACTGAGCAACGTGCAGTTGTTGTGACTCAAAGGTCTGGCGTCACAGGCAGCCGTGTCGGTGACTGCCGATAAAGTGGCCTCCAGAAGTCGACGTGTCCTTCGTCGACCAGGAGCACAGGTTCGAGGAGTGTGTCGGTAGCAGTGGCAGTGGAATCTTCGGTGCTACTGAAGTGGTACTCCGAGACGGCTCGTGACCTGCCGTGGCGACGCGAGGGCGTCAGTGCCTGGCAGATCCTGATGAGCGAGATCATGCTCCAGCAGACGCCGGTGGTGCGCGTTGCGCCCATCTGGGAAGAGTGGGTGGAGCGCTGGCCGGTACCGTCCGCGATGGCAGCGTCGAGTCAGGCAGAAGTGCTTCGCGCGTGGGGCAAACTCGGTTACCCACGACGCGCGCTTCGGTTACACGAATGCGCGGGCGTCCTGGCCGCCGAGCACGGTGACGTGGTGCCGGAAGACGTCGACACCTTGCTCTCCCTACCGGGAATCGGTTCGTACACCGCCCGCGCCGTGGCGTGCTTCGCCTACGGACAGCGAGTGCCGGTGGTGGACACCAACGTACGACGCGTGGTTGCGCGAGCCGTCCACGGCAATGCGGAACCCGGCAATCCGTCCAACACGCGAGACCTCGCCGACGTCGCGGCGCTGCTGCCACGGACACGAGCGCGCGCCGCCACCTACAGCGCCGCTCTCATGGAACTCGGTGCACTGATCTGCACTGCGCGGACGCCGAACTGCGCGAACTGCCCTTTGCCGAACTGCGCGTGGGTCGCTTCGGGCAAACCGGCACACACCGGACCGCCCAAGAAGGTGCAGAAGTTCGCGGGCACCGATCGCCAAGTTCGTGGAAAATTGATGGCCGTTCTGCGCGAGAGCCACCGTCCGGTCGAACGCGCGCAACTCGACATCGTCTGGCCGACCGATCCTGGTCAGCGTGACCGCGCACTACATTCCTTGTTGGTCGACGGACTGGTCGAGCAGACCGATGACGGCCTGTTTGCACTGGCTGGAGAAGGTACGCCCTAGCCCACTCGCACCGGGTCGCATGCTTCTGCTGGTTCGACGGTCTGGGGTGGTGCAACTTCAGGATCCGAACGCCGAAACGCAGCGGGAACGACGGGTACCACCGGGTCGCAAGGCGGGAGCGTCAGGATCGGTAGGGCCGCTCCGGACGGTGGCCCGCTCGTCGGGTTCGCCGGCTCGGCGCCGACGTTCGGGCGATCAGTGGACACCGCTCGCGACCCGTCCGGCGACAGAGCGATCAGCAATCCCGTCAGCATGAGCAGGAGCGGCAGCACTATTGCCGCCGCCCACCGGATTCTGTTGACGGGCTGAACAGCCGCGCCGCCAGCGGACCTGACCTCACTCCCCCGACCGGCCGCTACCAGCGCAGCGCCTATCGCCAGTTGGGCGCGCTCGCCGAGATACAGGAAGCCGAGCCCTACCGATTCGGCGGCTTCGGCGGACAACTGCCGTGACTCTTCCTTGCCGAGCATGGCGACGAGCATCTTGGGCACGGGGTTTCGTTCAGCGACGAGCAGGTCCAATGTCGCAGCAAATGTCGAGCTGTCGGTAAGCAACTCGGCGGTTGCGTAACGGTGCGCCGAGTCCACGACGCCGGCGCTCGGATCGATGGCAGCGATCACAGTCTCACCGCCGTCCGGCCAGAATGCGAGAATCGGCGAAATACCATTCAGGGCGTCGACCGTCCGCAAGTAGGCAATGCGAGCGTCCAGACCGTTGACCAACTCGATGTTCTCGAAAGTGCTGGAGGACAATGAATCCGGGACAAATTCGCGCACGTCCGCGCGCTCGCACATCACTCCGAGGACGGTGGGGCACAGGTTCGAGCGCAGGGCCCGACCGGTGGCGACCTCGGCAGCGGAGGCGAGCGCGCGTGCCGACGCTTGCGCAGAGGGAACAGTCCCGTTCGCACCCCACGGATGACGGAACTCGTCGATCGAGCCCAGAAGGGGCGTGTCCGCATCTACGAGAGCTGTTGAAATGGAATTGTTTTCGAATACCACGCCCAGGCTTTCACGCACTGGATCCTCCATCGACTGTTTCCAACTGGTTCTGAACTGTTTCAGGTGTTGCTATCACTGTGGAGCTGTATCAGAACGTCAGGCCACCGACCGCCATTGCGCCTGGTTCCAACACCACGTCCACCGGCGCTCGGCCGTCGACCGTGACGCGATACGTCCCCGGCAGGAGTCCGACAAACGAGAAGCGACCCTCGAACGGTTTCACCGTCCGCGCTATCGCGTGCCCGCATTGATCGACGCCGTTGATCACCACCGCCTCCGAGATGCCCGACGTCACCAGACCTGAGATCCGACCATCTGCCGAGACAGCTGTCCCCTGGTCTCTCCGACCACCAACAGAATTCCCTTGTGGATCACACACTCCCGGGGTGGTCGCCACCCGCACGGTGACATCGTCCGACCGCACGCGAGCCGCCCCTCGATCTGCGGTGACCAGTGCAGCAATCGATAGACCGTCGGCGTCTTCCCGCTTTCCCGCAGTCATTGTCGCTGTCCGGGTGAAGTACCGGTCCGCTTCCAGATTGCCTATCAGGCAATGTAACCCGAACTCGTCGACACCCGAGCCATCTTTGCAGTAGTCAGGCACGGACGGTAGAACGAAACCTCGAGGCACCGGAAGCTGCACGACCACGTCCGAGAGCGGGTTGCCCCGGACGCCGATGTCTACGACATACGTCACCGGATCACCCTCTCGGACAATGCCGTTGGACGGTCCGGTATCGAGCCCTGGACCGTCACCGGGGTCGAAGGGCGGCGCACCGTCAATCGCCGTCAACTCGACGGTGAAGGGAGAAGCGGACTCTCCCTCGGCTGCCAATCGAACATCCGACTGCATCGGTAGCGCACCGAGCGCAGCTGCGCCGACAAGTAACACTCCTGTCACCACGACTACGCCTCGCACTCTTCGGGCGCACGCTCTCGGTCGGAGTCGGACCGTAACCGCCTTCGACCACACCACTGACAGACGAGTTCTCACGACACTCCTTCGATGGCCGACCCTCGGGGCCCGGTCGGGCACTCTCGACCAGATTTGGCGAATCCCGAGCTACGTTCAATAGAAGTCGCTCGAGGGACTCGAAAGCCAATGGTGACGGCATGATTATGTGGGTGAACTTCTCTCACCCGGGGTGAAGTCGCGGGTGAATTGCCCGGGATGACACGCTCTGGATTCGCACCAGCTACGCTCCTCCATGTAGATAGATGGATCGAGACAATCCGCCCAAATCCGCCAATTAGCGTGGGGCGTGAAAGCAGAAAGGGTCCGCGTTGATGTTCGGGAGGGACGGCCACGACTGGGCAGCTATTCCCGAAAGGCGCACTCTCACCGAGTCGATTCCTCGGCAAGCACTGTTCGCGAAACTGGATCGACGCGCCGCTCTGACCGTCGTCCGTGCACCGAACGGCCACGGGAAATCGTCGTTGATCGCATCGTGGCTGCGCGCCCATCTGGCATCCGAACGAATACTCGTCTGGGTCTCGGCCCCACAGCCCTCGTCGACACTCGAAGATTTCTGGGCCGTTGTCCTCGATCGAATCCACGCTGCCGGAATCGCACTGCCCGACGTCGACGATCTCGCCGATCCTTTCACCGCTGCCGCCAAATCCCTGAACGCCCTCAGCCGCCCCGTACTGCTCGTGCTGATCAGGCCGGATCTGATATCGGAACCAGAGTTGGACGATCAGTTGATCGATCTCCTCACCCTCTGCCACAACCTGGACCTCGTGGTCACGCTCTCGGGATTCGGCATGTTCGCCGAGCCATACCTTCTCGACACGGATCACGAGGTCATCGGCGCCGATGAGCTGTTGTTCACGACATCCGATACCGCCCAATTGCTGGAACAGGCGGGGGTGCGCACGGCTGAGGGTGATGCAGAACAAATCACATCCCTGACGGGTGGGCTGCCCGCATTGGTTCGCGCCGCAGTCGCCGCCGTCAGGGACTCACGTAACAGCAACCGTGAGCGAGAGATCAAAACGAACACCGCGCAAGCGATAGACGATTACGTGACTGATTCCGTTCTCGCCACCGCTGAGCGCCTAAAGCAACATGAGTTCCTACTCGCGACCGCCTTTGGTCGATCGATCACCGTCGGCGTCGCCACAATGCTGTTCGAGTCCCAGCGCCCTGACACTGCCGAAACCGTTCATGAGATCCGCTCGCGGCTGGTGACGCTGGAGACAGCCGGCTTGTTGTCGCGCGTCGAGGCCGAAGCCGACGAAACATGGGAATTGCCTCCCGCCATTCGACGATCGCTACTCGCGCACCACACTCGCGTGGGAATCGATCCGTCGCAACGTCTTTCATTCCTCGCTCACAATCGACTCGACAACGGTCATCACGCGTCGGCGCTGGACTACGCGGTCGAGGCACAGAACTGGACCCTGGCAGTAGACATCGTCGAACAACATTGGGTGACGATGATCGTGCATAACCTGGACTCGGTTCGCTCCGCCCTCCAACGGATTCCGGCGGAAGCTGCCGACAAGCACTCTGCCGTTGAGGCCGGGCGTGCCTTGTTCACGATGCATCCGAGCAAGCGATCCACGGTAATCGACTTGCTACCCGAATCGCCGGCCGAGCTGTGGGAACTCGGCGCCCAACCCAGCGCGAAGGACGCCTTGAGCATCGCCTGCGTTCAATCGATCATGCTCAGGATGGCCGGTGAATACGGGCTCTCGGCAGAGACCACCAGGCGGCTGTCTCACCTCAGCCGCAGTGCGCTGGAAAACAATCCGGAAGCGGTCAGCGCACAACTCCCCCTGATGCGACTTCAATGGGCGATCAATTTTCAATTGAGCGGCAGGTTCACCGAATCCACGATCAAGGCTCGAATGGCATACCACGGCGCCCTGTCTCACAGAGTCGACTTCATCGCTCGCAACTCTGCGGGTAGTGCCGCCCTGAATTGGGCTTTGGCAGGTGAGCCGCGGCAGGCCAGACACTGGTTCGAACTCGAACAGAAGCATCCTGACCCCGGGGGCTGGCTCGAACCTGTAGTCAAGATCGCCGGCTTGACGGCACGGGCTCTCGCCGCTCTCGACACACTCGACTTCGGTGACGCACGTATCGCACTGACCGAACTCGGCGTTCCGTCCGACACCGAGGAGCTATGGGCGTTCGTCGTCTATGCGCACAGCCAATTCGCCCTGACTCAGAGCAGTGCATCTTCCGCTCTGTCCTTGCTCCACAACGCGATTGGAGTGCATTCCAAGCAGTACACGGCCACGTCTTTCGCGCTTCCTCTGCTGCAATCCGCAGAAATCGATCTCCTGCTCGCACTCGGCGAGGGAAACAAGGCGACGGCTCTGGCCAAGGAAATTGCCGATCCTGCAGCCAACCCGTGGACGCTCGCGTCGGTGGCGCGTTTACGTCAGCGAATCGGCCAGAACGAGGCCGCCGTGGCGCTGTGCCATCAGTTCGACTGGTCTGGCGAATCCTATCCGCGGGCACAGATGGAATCGCTTCTGGTGCAAGCGGTTGCACACTCCGAGCTGGGTGAGCCACGCCTCGCCTCTCAGGAGTGGTCCAGAGCGTGCAGTATCGCGGACCAAACCGGACTTCTGCGTCCGTTCGCGACCATTGGATCGGCGGACGTCGAGAAACTCGAATCGATGGCAGTAACAAAATCGCGTGCACTCGCCGAGTTCTCGAAAAGGGCTCCTGCGGAAACATTTCCGGGATTCGTACGTATCGTGGAGCTGACCGAACGCGAACAGAAGGTCCTCTCACTCCTGGCGCTCGGCATGGGGTCGGCCGCGATGGCCGACAAACTGTACGTGTCCGTCAACACCGTCAAGACTCAACTGCGCACTCTCTACAAGAAGCTCGACGTGCACAATCGAAACGAAGCGATCACGAAGGCACGTCAGCTGCACCTCCTGTAGTCCCGGGTCGGATCTGATTCGGACTACATTCTGTAGGCATGAGCACCGATACCTGTGTCTTCTGCAAGATCGTCGCGCTGACCGAGCCGGCGATTCTCGTCCACGAGAGCGAGACGACTCTTGCATTTCTAGACGCCCGACCGGTGAGTCGCGGACACACCCTGGTGGTCCCCAAGCGTCATGCAGAAAACCTCGATGCTCTCGAAAGCCACGAGGGCGCAGAGATGTTCCGCGTCGGCACGCTCATCGCCGGAGCTCTACGCCGCTGCGACATCGCCGCTGACGGAGTCAACTTTCTGGTCAACGACGGGCGTGCCGCGGGCCAAACCGTGTTCCACTCGCACCTCCACGTCGTCCCCCGCCATCGCGGCGACAAGGCGAAGTTCGCTGCCGGACTCCTGGCCAGGCGAGCCGTCGAACTGGAGCAGGTGGGCGCGTCGATCCGCAGTCAGCTCACCGTCTGAAGGAATTCCGTCACCACTTCGCGATAGCGCTGCGGTTGATCGTCGTGAACCAGGTGGCCTGCGTCGGCAATACGTACGTACCGAGTTCCCGGCCTCTCGGCCATCTCTCGCATCTGTCCCTCGGGGGTGATGGTGAACTCTCCCTCGATCAGCAAGGTCGGCACGTCGATCGCCTTCCACTGATCCCAGAAATGCCTCGTGCCCCACTCCTCCGAGATGTCGCGGAAGGTCGACACCTCGCCGTGCAGGTACCACCCGTCGTCGCGGCGGTCGAAAGAGTCGAGAAAGTACTGGCCGGCGACGGGCCCGAAGAATTCCTTCATCGCGTCCTCGGAAGCAAACGGCTGCGGCCACGCCGAGATCATCTGAGCCCAATCCGCGGCGGTGCGTCCGCGAAAATCCGGAGCCATGTCTTCGAGGACCAGTGCACAAACCTTTTCGGGATGCGATGCGGCGAAGCACCACGCGTGCAGAGCCCCCATCGAATGGCCGATCACGATCATCGGCTCCTCGATGGACGCAACGGCAGATGCCAGGTCGTCGACGAATGCCTCGGTGGTCAGCTCTGACGGCGCGGGCCGGCTGTGACCGGCGGCGTCGAACGTGTAGACGTGGCCGAACTCGCGGATCCACGGCACCTGGCGTCGCCACGTTCTCGCGCTGCCCATGAGGCCGTGCAACAACAGAATCGGTTGTCCTGTTCCACCTTCGTCATGCAACACGAGTGTCACGGTACGCGGTGAAGGTGCGCGGGTAATGTCGCTTGCATGGCAGTCGTGAAGATCAATGCAATCGAGGTCCCCGAGGGCGCCGGCCCCGAACTGGAGAAGCGCTTCGCAGCACGCGCTCATGCAGTCGAGAACTCCCCGGGCTTTCTCGGATTCCAACTCCTCCGCCCCACCGCAGGTGAGAGCCGTTACTTCGTGGTGACGCAGTGGGAGTCCGAGCAGGCGTTCGCCGATTGGCGTGACGGCCCTGCCCGCGAAGCCCATTCCGGCGAGCGTGCGAAGCCCGTCGCTTCGGGTGCGTCGTTGCTCGAGTTCGAAATTGTCCTGGACGTCGCCGCAAAGAGCTGATCTCGAACGATTGTGCCCGCCTTGGCGGGCACAATCGACGGTCATCTCGGCTTCACGCGTTGACACGGTGCGGGCAGTAGTGCAAAAGTTCGCATGTAAACGCGATGGTCCGACAGGAATCCGGTGAAAGCCCGGAGCGGTCGCGCCACTGTAATTCGAGGTGAAGTGCCTTTTTCGGCACGACTATTTCGACAGCCAGACACTTCGGCCATCGCATGGACCTAGGGGACGCGAAAATCCCAGGAGGCTTCGATGGCTCTCGCCTATTCTCCCGATACGTCGATCGATTCGACTCGTCTTGCTTTCCTCGCCGCTGCAGTAGTTCTGTTCGCGATGCTCGCTCTCTACCTGGTCGGATTCGACCAGGGCGCTATCTCTCGCACCGGCATGTACATGCATGAATTGATGCACGACGGTCGACACTTGATGGGCCTGCCGTGCCACTAGTCGACAATTTCACGAAGCTTCTCATTCGTGGTTTGTTGGCTGGTTTGATCGCAGGCGTCCTTGCCGGCGGAGTTGCATTCGTGCTGGGTGAACCGCACGTCAATGCCGCCATTGCGATCGAAGAAGCCAACAGCGCCACCGGTGAGGTTGCCGGCGAAGCCGCTGGGCATTCGCACGGTGACGAAGAAGAACCACTGGTGAGCCGCGACGGGCAGCGCGCCGGGCTGTTCCTGGCCACAGCGCTGGCCGGACTGGCACTCGGGGCGATCTTCTCGGTCGTTGCCAATTACGCTCGACGACTCACCGGAATGTCCGGGCCGTTGTTGGCGATCACCATCGCCGTCGGTGGTTGGCTGGCCATCGAGGCCGTGCCCTTCTTCAAGTACCCGGCCAATCCGCCGGCCGTCGGAGATCCCGACACCATCAACCAGCGCACACTGCTGTGGCTGGCCGCCGTGATTCTCGGGCTACTGTCCGTCACCGCGGCAGCAGCGGCGGCAAAGGCAGTTTCCGGGCACGAGTTCCTCAGCGTGCGCATCGCTGGTCCGGTGGCTGCGTTCCTGGTGATCGCCACGATCGGTTACGTCTCGCTTCCCGGCATCAACGAGGTGGGCGAGGACTTCCCGGCAACTCTGCTGTGGGAGTTCCGACTTTCCTCGCTCGCTACGCAGGCGACGCTCTGGCTCGTGCTCGGGTTGGCATTCGCCTTCCTCACCGAGCGCGCGACCAAGAACACCGAAGTAGCAAAGAAGTACGCCCTTCGCTGAACCTGCTGTGCGCCTTTATTAACCGCGGGCGGTTAATAAAGGCGCACAGCAGTTCAATTTCAGCTCAGGTGATGCACTTCCTGCAGTCCGTACACCGGCGTCGGGATGCCCTCGTAGCGCGCCTTCAACTGCAACGCCAAGTACAGCGAGTAGTGGCGCGACTGGTGCAGATTGCCTCCGTGGAACCACAGCGCTTCCTGCTGCGTCGGCTTCCACATGTTGCGCTGCTCGCCTTCCCACGGTCCCGGATCCTTGGTGGTGTTCGACCCCAGGCCCCACACCTTGCCGACCTTGTCGGCGGTGTCCTGACCGATCAGATCCGCCACCCAGCCGTTCATCGAGCCGTAGCCGGTCGCGTAGACCACCACGTCGGCAGGCAATTCCGTACCGTCTTCGAGGATCACGCTGTTCTCGGTCAGCTCACGAATGTTGCCGTGCGCGAGCTTGATGTCCCCGTTCGCGACCAGTTCGGCCGCGCCGACGTCGATGTAGTAACCCGAGCCGCGTCGTAGGTACTTCATGAACAGACCTGAACCGTCGTCGCCCCAGTCGTGCTCGAAGCCCGCCTTCTCGAGGCGATCGTAGAAATCCTTGTCGCGCTCACGGATTGCGTCGTACACCGGGATCTGGAACTCGTGCATGATCCGGTACGGCAGCGAACCGAACGTGAGGTCTGCCTTGTGCGTCGTCATGCCCGCGGCCAGTGCTCGCTCCGAGTACAGATCGCCCAAGCCCAAATCCATCAGCGAATCCGACTTCACGATGTGCGTCGAGCTGCGCTGCACCATCGTGACGTCGATGCCGTTCTCCCACAGTGCGCCGCAGATGTCGTGCGAGGAGTTATTGGCCCCGATCACGACGACCTTCTTGCCCACGTACTGATCCGGGCCGGGGTGCTTGCTCGAGTGGTGCTGATCGCCGAGGAACTTGTCCTGCCCGGGGAACGTCGGAACGTTGGCCTTGCCGGACATACCCGTCGCCATCACCAACTGCTTGGGACGCAACGTCAGCTTCTCGCCGTTGCGGTTGACCTCGACGGTCCATTCCTGGGTCTTCTCGTCGAACGACGCAGAGGTGCAGGTCGTGGAACTCCAGTACGGAACCTCCATGACCTTGGTGTACATCTCGAGCCAGTCGCCGATCTTGTCCTTGGGCGCGAACACCGGCCAGTTGTCGGGGAACGGCATGTATGGCAGGTGGTCGTACCAAACCGGGTCGTGCAGGCACAGGGACTTGTAGCGTCCGCGCCACTGATCACCCGGCCGCTCGTGGCTGTCGATCACGATGGCCGGAACTCCGAGTTGGCGCATCCGGGCACCGAGGGCGATGCCTCCCTGTCCGCCGCCGACGATCACGACGTAAGGCTGTGTGGTGTAACCGAGTTCGCGATCCTCGATCTCCTTCTGCTCGGCCCACGTGATGCGGTTCGGGTCTGCTCCGTGCTTGGCGCCACGAGGCCGGCGAGTGCCCTTACCTTCTTCGTGTCCCTTCAATTCCTGCAACGACGTCAGCAGGGTCCAACCTTCATCTCCTTTCAAACGAAGGTGCCCGTGCGCGCGACCGGTTGCAGTCTCGAATTCGATCCAGGCCGACGTGACGCCGTCGGCTTCGTCGGGTGTCTCGGTGGTCCGGAATCCCGAAGGATCGGTGTCGTCGAGACGCTCGGAGAGCATGTCGGCAATCTGCTCGCGACCTTCGACGGTCTTGATGTTCCAGGTGAACGACACCAAGTCGCGCCAGAAGCTGTCGAGTGCAAATTTGCCTGCCACACGCTCGATGTCACGAGCCGCGAGGGCCGACTCGAAATCCGCCAGCCAGGCGTCGACGCGTTCCTGAGGTGTCACCGCCGTCAACTTCACCTCGGGGGTGACTGCGGAATCGATGGTTTGCGTCATCACTTCTCCTTGTTTATGAATGTGACACACAGCACATCTCATAAGTGGCCCCGGTCACAAGCGTTGCAGTCTGTTGCAATCAGCGGGCGCGGTGCCGCCGCCCGATACCGGTTACCCGCACCGATGTGCGGGCAACCGACTCACCCCTCAGCAGGCTTGAATTTGCCGAGTCCCAGCGACTGAAATCCCACGACGTAGAACAGCGTCCACAACACGGCCCAGTCCACGAAACCCAGTGCATTGCCGTGCAATCCGTCGACAACTGCCGGCTCGTGAAGAATGTGCTCTGCCGCAAAGCGGTAATAGAACAAGAATGTGACCACCGCGAGCGCAAACGTGAGCAGCGCGCGGATCGCCAGATTGACCCCGTCCGAAAAGCCCGTGGGCTTGTTACCGAAGGCGTTGGCCCAGAAGATCATCCAGAAGGCCCAGCACACACCGAGCTGCGCCGGGAACTGATGGACCACACCACCCAACTCGGCAACGGCATCGCTTCCCACAAGTGCCTTCACCACTGGAAGCGCCACGAAGTACAAGCCGGTTCCGACGGCGAAGTTACCGATCGTGGCTGCGAGCGCCGTCTTACCCCCGCCGCCGAACAGTCGCCACGGCCAGTTGTCGAGCGTCTGGCCAGTCAGGATCACGACCACCACGACGCAGTAGAACCACCCGAGTACGGTGTCGACGGTCATCAACGGATCCGTGGCGGACAGCGACACGGACGGCAGACCGAACACGAAGTACAGCGCCAGCGTCGGGACGGCGACAAACGCGATCTCACACAAACCCACCAACGGCTGCTTCATCCCTAGGGAAGTCCACGGCCAATGCTGCCAGTTCAGGACCACCATCACCCAGGTCCCGAAGCCGAAGAGCACGAACAGCGCACCCGCGAAATATCCGAGGCCGCCCTCACGATCGGCCGCGAAATCCGGGTACAAACTCCCCAAGCCGTTTGCCAGGAGCCACGTCACCACGACGGCGAAGACCGCGGTCGCGACCATGATCGCCAAGCCTTTCGCCGGCTGAGGGAGTCGATCGAAGCCGGCGAACTCGCAATTGAAGCCGATGAACACAACAAAAAGGATTGCCCAGAAAAGCGCCGCGTTGAACGGCAGAGGATAGAAACTCCAGGGACTGGTGGTCGGATCGGCCAGAAGGTACCAACTCGCCACCGCCAGCACGAGAACGATCACGAGGTTCGCGATCCCGAACCCGATCCAGCGGCGTGACGGTTGTCGGCTCGGCGTGGCCGGTTCCGTGGGTGTGTCGACTGTAGCGGTCATGTGCCCTCTCCCAGATTGTCTCGCAAGATGATTCGCGAAGTGGTGGCGCAACTATGGAACCGTCGCGCGGGGTACCGGGAGGGTTGCCGAGGGTTGCAACTGCTGTCCGATTTTCCGGAATTGCAACACGGTGCAACCCTTCCGCATTGTGGTCGCCGTCACATACAAATCACTCACCGGTTCACAACCGACTGGTTCACTGCTTACGAGGAGATCTGCATGAGCATCACGGGCAAGGTAGTACTGGTCACCGGCGCCGGCCAAGGAATCGGACGCGGAATCGCTCTCCGCCTCGCCCACGACGGCGCCGACATCGCGTTGGTCGACCTCGACCAGACCAAGCTGGATGCGGTTGCCGACGAGATCAGACAGATCGGTCGTCGTGCGACGACGTTTATCGCCGATGTCAGCGATCGCGCGCAGGTTCACGCCGCAGTCGAACACGCGCACAGTGAGTTGAGCGGATTCGACGTCATCGTCAACAACGCGGGAATCGCTCTCGTCGGCCCGATCTCCGATGCGACGCCGGAAGAGGTCTCCAAGATCTGGAGCGTCAACGTCGACGGTGTCCTGTGGGGAATTCAAGCTGCAGCGGCAAAGTTCCAGGCGCTCGGTCAGCGCGGAAAGATCATCAACGCGTCGTCCATCGCCGGTCATGACGGGTTCGCCATGTTAGGTGTTTACAGCGCAACAAAATTCGCGGTCAGGGCCCTCACTCAGGCTGCGGCCAAGGAATACGCGTCCGACGGAATCACCGTCAACGCGTACTGCCCCGGCGTCGTGGGCACCGACATGTGGGTGACGATCGACAAGAGGTTCGCCGAGTTGACCGGTGCGCCAGAGGGCGCCACCTACGAGAAGTTCGTCGGCGGAATTGCGCTGGGTCGAGCTGAAACCCCCGACGACGTAGCCGGTTTCGTCTCTTACCTCGCTGGGCCCGATTCCGACTACATGACCGGGCAGGCCGGTCTCATCGACGGCGGTCTCGTCTACCGCTGACCGAGGTGTCTTCGCTGAAAGCGGCGTCTTCGCTGAAGAAGCGGTTGCCCGAGCCTGCGATGCCGCCCGGCGAGGATCCTCGCGACTACGCGAGGACCCTCGCCGCGGTGTACGACGCGACGATGGCCGGAGACCGCGCACCGGCCCGCCCCAGGGACGTGGTGCGCCAATCGTGGCAGCGCCTGCGCGAACTCGGTATCGATCCCGAGCACAGCCGGGTCGAACCGTCGATGGACGTCGCCGAACTCGATCTCCGTCGTCGTGAGTCCGGACTGTACGACGTACTCGACGACGTGACACGCGGACTCGAATCGGTCACCGCGAGCGGTGAGAACATCATGGTCGTCGCAGATCTTCGCGGAACTGTACTGTGGCGCAGCGGGTCCCATCGCGTACTGGACCAAGCTGCGCGTCTGGGATTTGTCGAAGGGGCGAACTGGGCGGAGGACAGCGTCGGCACCAACGCCATCGGAACGGCATTGGTGTCACGACAGGCGGTTCAGATCTTCTCGGCGGAACACTATGCGCGCAGCCATCATCCGTGGACGTGTGCGGGGGCGCCCATCCGCGATCCGCGGGACGACCGTGTCATCGGCGTCGTCGACATCAGTGGTCCTGCCAAGACCGTCCATCCCACGACGCTCGCTCTGGTCGACGCCGTCGCACGCCTCGCTCAATCACACCTGCGCGACAAGCATCGGGACAATCTCGATCAACTACGTTCTGTTGCAGGGCCGATGCTTGCACGAAGCGGATCACCCGCATTGGTGATCGACACCCACGGATGGGTCGCAGCGGTCGACGCGTTACCTCATCGCTCGCGCGTGCTGCTCCCCGCAGCTTTGGCTCCCGGCAGGACATGGTTCCCGGCCCTGGGCCTGTGCGAACTGGATCCGCTTCCCGGCGGGTGGTTGGTTCGACCGATCGCCACCGGCGAGAGAATCAGCGCGCCCACGGTGCATATCGATCTGCGCGATTCCGAGAACATGTCGGTGACCGTCACGTCGGGTTTCGGCGAATGGGCATACGCCCCCACCCAACGACATGCGGAGATTCTGTTCCTCCTCGGATCCGAGAGACGGGGACTGACTGCATCGCGGTTGGCGCAAGATCTGTTCGGCGACCCGGCCCGCACGGTGACCGCGCGGGCCGAGATGTCGCGTCTGCGAAAGAACCTCGCCGGAGTTGTTGCAGCGCAGCCGTACCGGTTCGTCGATGCAGCGCACGTGACGTTGTCCTGCCCCGTGAACGGCGCACATCTGTTGCCGTTTTCGAATGCCCCGGCGGTGCGTGCCGCTCGCCTTTCTCAGGCCGGTTCGGAGGCCTGAGTGAGCAACTGCAGAAACACCTCTTCGGGCTGAGCGCCGGACACGGCAACCGCACGGTTGGCGACAAAGAACGGAACGCCGCTGACCTGCAGTTGGCGGGCCATGGACAGATCTTCGCGGACAGCCTCCGCTGCGGCATCGGAGCCCAGTTGCTCGCGCACGACATCGGCGTCGAGGCCGACGCTCACGGCCAGCTCGACCAGCACCTCACGGTCGTCGATCACCTTGCCGTCGCTGAAGTGCGCTTTGAACAGCGCTTCGAGGAGTTCGTTCTGCCGCTCACCCGCGAGATGCAGCAACCTGTGCGCATCAAAGGTATTGGCGGCGATCACGGTTTCGAAGTCCAAGGTCAACCCGACCTCGGCGGCTGTCGCGCTGACGTGGGCGAACATCTGACGTACCTGATCAGGCGCCATCCCCTTCATTTCGACCAAGGCGTCGAGTTCGGTTCGGCCCTCTCCCACCGGCGTCTCCGGCGCGAGCTGGTACGAGCGCCAGATGACGTTGACGCGGTCCTTGTTCTCGAAACGATCCAGCGCCGAGAGGAACCTGGTCTTTCCGATGTAGCACCACGGACAAGCGACGTCCGACCACACTTCGATGGTCACGTCTTGGTCAATCACGATTTGATCAGTCACCGAAGGTGCAACAACGAACAGGGTCGGGATTAGTCCCGAGTCACGTCACAAGGCCACACCGGAACGCGATCAACGATGCACTCACGCGGTTGGGCACACCCAGCTTGCCGAACAGCGAAGAGATATGCGTCTTGACGGTGGTCTCACCGAGGTACAACCGCTCCGCGATGACACTGTTGGCCGCGCCTGTCGCCAGGATTGTCAGCACTTCACGCTCGCGCTCGGTGAGCGAAGCGAGCGGAGTCTGATCGGGCGCTTGCCGACGCGGCGACGAGGCCACGATGGCGCGCAGAGAATCGCAACTGAACAACGAGTGGTCCGACGCCACTACCCGCACTGCCTGCTGGAACGCCTGCGGAGCTGCGTCCTTGCTCAGG
The DNA here is from genome assembly GCF_030407755.1 of Rhodococcus sp. APC 3903. NCBI lineage: Bacteria > Bacillati > Actinomycetota > Actinomycetes > Mycobacteriales > Nocardiaceae > Rhodococcus > Rhodococcus sp. APC 3903. The sequence continues at coordinate 154,433 of NZ_JASDCV010000013.1, read as the reverse complement.
AAACTGTGCGCGCCCGCCTCGACTGCCTGCACAACCATGTCGTCGACGTCGAAGGCGGTCATGGCAATGACCTTCGGTGGATTGCTCATGGTCATCAATTCGCGCGTGGCCTCCAAGCCGCCGACCCGTGCCATTTTCAGATCCATCAGCACCACGTGGGGACGAAAACGAGTGACCTTGGCTGCGACCTGATCGCCGTCCTCAGCCTCGGCAACCACCACGATGTCCGGCGCTGCTTCCAGGATGTCCTTCATCCCGCGCCGAACCCACGCGTCGTTGTCGACGATCAAAACTGTGATGCGCGAGTCAGCGTCCATAGTGCGCTCAGATTACCCAGAGCCCCCGACAGTTAGAGGGCGGGAGGGCTACGACGACCAGGGCACCCAGCAACTGACGAGGAAATCGTCCCCCAACGCGCCTGCCTCCACCTTGCCGCCGATCTCTCGCGCCTGTTCGGCCAACCCGCGTAGGCCGGATCGTGAACCGATCGACGTCATGGGTGCAAGCTCGCTCAGCTTGTTGCGTGCGAGGATGCGGATTCCTTCGTGCGGCGACCCGGTCACGGAAATGACGAGCATCTGGTCGCTCGCGTACTTCTGGACGTTGGTCAACGATTCCTGAACGACGCGATAACAGACATGCCCCGCCAACATTCCGACATCACCCGGGAGCAACTCGGATTCGAGACGGCAGTGGATGCCTGCCGCGCGTGCACTGTTGACCAGGTCACCGATCGCGTCGATCCCCTGGTGCCCACCGTGTTCGCGGCGATCACCGCTTCCCCTGAGCACTCCGACGATTCCCTTCAATTCGTCCAAAGCCTCGTGTGCGGTGGTTCTGATCATCGCTGCGGTGTTGACGACCTTCTCGGGATTGTCTGCCGCGCTGACCTGCAACCCGCCGGCGAACAACGAGATCCGGCTCAAACTGGCCGCGATCGTGTCGTGCATGTCGCGAGCGATCCGCGTTCGTTCCTCGGTGCGAATCATCTCGTCACGCATCACATCGGTTTTCTCGGTGGCCAGATCCCGTACGTGCTCTGCCTCGACGAGTTCGGTTCTGGTCCGAATCAGGAGCGAGAGCGCCACGACAATGCCGACCATGACGGCAGCGACGAGCCACGGGATCCAGATGGCGACGTCGTATTGAACAACCACCGAACCGTCTTTGGGTTTCGCGGTGCCCATCGTGAGAACGGAGTACTCACGATTTCGAAAAGCGTCGTAGGTCAACGAAATTCCGCACACGACGAAGACAGCTGCCGCGGCTGCCGCAAGCCGAGGCCCACGCGCGATCCGAGCAACGGCGAACAACGCGATGAGCGCCGCCGTCGCATCGGTGGGGAAGAACAGCGGGCCGACCAGCGTGATCGCCAGAACCACCCAGGGATGTTGATGCCGCCAGACAAGCGATATCCCACCGGCCACGCCCAGGACGAACCCGATCCCGACCAATGCCGGTGGCATATTTCCCGACGCGCCTGCGATGCCCACCGTCATGAAGGAACAGAAAAGGCTGAACGCGACGGCGGCGGTAGTCCATACGCGTCGTCGCACAACGGTTCCTTTGGTGGTGATCACCGGGCAAGCGTATCCACCGCCACCGACGCCTCGAATCAGCCGAACGGGTGGACGAACCGTCAAGCTCCGACCGAAAGGATGAGGCTCCCCGATCTTTCGACCGAAGCGGTGAGCGGTCCCCACATCGTTGACTTGTGCCATACCAACTCTCGAAAGGCGCACATCATGCGATCACTCCGTACTCCCCTCGCCCTCCTCGCCGTCGGCGCAGCCCTGTTCGCAACCATCGCCTCGGGCGAGACCGACGAAGCGAAGAAGGTCGACGACAACGGTTCTTCCGCCGCACCCGCGGCTGCCTTCGGCATCGGTGACGTCGTCGAACTGGGCGACTGGCGCGTCCAGGTACACGGCGTTGTCGATCCCTATGTCTCGACCAATCAGTTCATCACCGCGGATCCCGGAAACCGCTACGTCGTGGTCGACACCGAGGTCACCAACAACAGCGACAAGCCGTCGACCGTGTCATCGATGATGTGCTTCGAACTGCAGGACTCGACCAACAAGTCGTACAACATCACGTTCACCGACAGCAGCACGTCGAGTGTCGACGGAGAGCTTGCGCCGGGTGCAGCCAAGCGAGGCGAATTGGCGTACGAGGTCCCCGAAGCCGCCACCGGTCTTCGCCTTCAGTTCAAGTGCGACCTGTTCTCGTCCGGCTCGGCAACCATCAACCTGTCGTGAACCGCCCGGGCGATCTGCTGCTGAGTCCGTGGGCGCTGGTCTCGGTGTCCGTCATCTTGGTCAACGACCACGTACTCAAAGGGGCATTCGGGAACACGATGACGGGCAAGCTGTCCGACGTCGCCGGTGTGTTCCTGTTTCCCTTGCTCCTGCTCTCGGTTCTCGAGGTGCTCAGACGAAAGCTGGCGGGGCGAGCAGCGATCGCCTGGTCCATCGCGGTCACGGGCATCGGCTTCGCCGCGGTGAAGACGGTCTCGCCGATCGGCGACGCGTACGAGTGGGTGATCGGGTTTTTCCGCTGGACCGCAGGAGGATTCCGCGGCGAGCTCTTGCCGATCGTGGTCTTTCGTGATCCCTCGGATCTTTGGGTGCTCCCGATATTGTTCGCAAGCTACCTGGTCGTCACACACAACCGCACTCGGGCGCCGGAGGGGGCGCCCGAGCACGAGGTGATCAGTCCAGTGCCGCATCCAACGTGATGTCGACGCCGGTCAGTGCCTTGCTGATCGGGCACGTTTCCTTGGCCGCCTGGGCAACCTTGGCAAAACCGTCGGCGTCGAGGCCGTCGACCTCGGCGCGAACGGTGAGCTTGATTCCGGTGAGCTTGAAGCCGACCGTGTCGGGGCCCAGCGACACGTCTGCGGTGATGTCGAGGCTCTGCGGGGTTCCGCCGGCCTCGGCGATCAGTGCCGACAACTGCATCGCGTAGCAGGACGAATGTGCCGCGGCGATCAGTTCTTCGGGGCTGGTGGTTCCGCCGGCTTCCTCAGCTGCGCGCTTGGGGAACGACACATCGAAGGTCGCGACACCCGAGCTGGTGAGTTCGACCTGTCCCGACCCGGCTTCGAGGGTGCCGTTCCAGGCGGTGCGTGCGGTACGAGTTGGCATTGCTGTCCCTACTTCCGTCTTCACATGATTCGGTGAACGCCTTGCGATCACGAACCTACCCGCGATACGTGAAGTCACACCTACTGTTTCGGACTGCGCTACCCCAGGAGAGTCGCGGTCAGCAATTTCTCGACGCGTGCTTGCGCGGAGTTCTCCGAGGAAAAGTGCACGATCCTGCCGATGTCGAACACCAGACCAAGCGCCGCGTGGACGAGGAACCGCGCTTGGACGATCGTCAACTCCGGCCGCGCCTCGACGCACAAGTGCGCCCACTCCTCCACGTTGAGCCGCTGGATGTTCCGCAACTCGGTCCGCGACCGGTCCGGCAAGCTGCCGATCTCGGCGAAATAGACTGCCAACAGTTCGCTTCTGCCGAACGACACCTCGACGTACATCTTGGCCAATGTCTCTACGGCCGCGAGTGGTGTCTCCGACTCCGCCAACGCCGAACCCAACGTCATCGTCAGGCGATCGGACGCCCGGTGGAAAGCCGCGGCGAGTAGATCGGCCTTGCTCGCGAAGTGCCGGTACACGCTCGACGCGTTGATACCCGCTGCGGCGCCGATCTCCTCGATACTCACGTCGTGATAGCCGCGCTGATAGAACAGCAATACGGCTTCCTGAAGCAGCACTTCACGTTTCGACGTCCGGGCAAGGCCGGGTTTGCGTTCGAGCGCCTGTTTCTTCCCGCCGCCCTTCGCACCAACGGGCAACTCGACGCCGATGACCGACCAACAAGCTGCGAGAATCAACGATTCGATCTGCTTGGCGGACAACGCCGATCGATGACCGGTGATACTGGCGATCACGCTGAGCACAGCCGGTGCGATCAGCTCGACGTCGGCCGGGGCCAGTTCCGGGCGCACTGCGGCCAACGGCTCGGCAATCCGAAGATTGAGCGTGCGCATTCCCTCCCGCAATTGCTCACGATCCTCGTCGACCAGGTACCGGCCCTCCCAACGGTAGAGCCCTCCCCTACGCCGATTCTCGATCGTCGCGCGGATGACCCCCACCATGGTGGAGTTCAACTGCTCGCGTGGATCGTCGTTTCCGTGTACCGCGGGATCGCTGGCATCCAGCAACGCCTGGGTCAGGTTGTTCACGGTGTAGACGAACAGCGCGTATTTCGTGGGGAAATGACGATAGAGGGCCGGCCCGGAGATTCCGACCTTCGCTGCGATCTCGTCGATGCCGACCGCGTGGTAGCCACGTTCACTGAATGCCTCCGCGGCAGCGGCCGCGATTTGGGCCTTCCGATTCTTCGGACGCGTTCGTGGTGCAGAGCCACTGCCGCTCACGGAGACGCGTGTCTGTCCGGGCACCTGACCCTCCACTTCCGTTGCTTTCTTCCACTGCCTTCGTCCGCTGCACCGCACTTCTACGGGCGCGAGTCCGAACGGACCATGTTAACCGTCGCGAAGGTCGCAATTCGCGCCCGGTACGGCTTCACCCGAAACCCTACAACGCGGCTGTCACGGCGGACGGATTCCGGAAAAAGAGTCTTGACACCCACTCTCACACCGGTGTTATGTTAGTGATGATTCGCACAAACTTGCACGCAGTCCGCTGGCGGGCTCGTTCCATGCAGCGCAGGATTTTTCTTCGCCTGCAATAGGGTTCGATGCCGATTGACCGATCGTAAGAAAGTAGTTGTGAGCAGATGATTCGCACTCGCTTCACCGAGATGTTCGGCGTAGACCATCCGATCGTGCAGGGCGGCATGATGTGGGTAGGACGCGCAGAACTTGTTGCGGCCACGGCAAATTCCGGCGCCCTGGGGTTCCTGACCGGCCTTACCCAACCCACTCCGGAAGACCTCGTCAAGGAAATTGCTCGGACCCGCGATCTCACCGACAAGCCTTTCGGCGTCAATCTCACGATCCTGCCGTCGATCACGCCGCCGCCGTACGCCGAATATCGCCAGGCGATCATCGAATCCGGGATCAAGATCGTCGAGACGGCCGGTTCCAATCCGATCGATCATCTTCCGCATTTCAAGGACGCGGGCGTGAAGGTGATCCACAAGTGCACTGCAGTTCGTCACGCGGTCAAGGCCGAGAGACTGGGCGTCGACGCCGTCAGCATCGACGGCTTCGAATGCGCCGGACACCCAGGTGAAGACGACATACCAGGGCTGATTCTGATTCCGGCGGCCACGCAGCAACTCACGATTCCGGTGATCGCGTCAGGCGGAATCGCAGATTCCCGCGGACTCGTCGCGGCGCTTGCGCTCGGAGCAGACGGCGTCAACATGGGAACTCGATTCATGTGCACCGTGGAATCTCCTGTAGCACAATCGGTTAAAGAACAGATAGTCGCCAACACCGAGCGTGACACCAAGCTGATTTTCCGGACTCTGCACAACACCGCACGCGTAGCAGCGAATGCGATCAGCGCCGAAGTCGTCGACATCGAGGCACGCGGCGACGCGCAGTTCAGCGACATCCAGCATCTGGTCGCCGGGGCACGCGGGCGCAAGGTCTTCGAAGACGGCGATCTCGATGCAGGCATCTGGTCCGCCGGGCAAAGCCAAGGGTTGATCAACGACATCCCGACCGTCGCCGACATGATCGACCGCATGGTCTCGGAGGCCGAACACCTCATCACCTCACGGCTTTCCGGATTCGTCACCGCTGTGAGCGCGGCATGACCGCCACCGCCGAGACGGGCTTTCGCTCCGAAATCACCGACGGTGTACTGCGATTGACCTTCGACCGCCCGAAGCGGATGAACGCGATCGATCTACCCACGATGACTGCTTTCGCAGCCGCCGTCAGAGAGGGCGGCGCAGACCCGAGAGTTCGTACCATCGTGATCACCGGATCCGGTCGAGCGTTCTGCACCGGAGCCGATCTTGCGGCAGCGGCCCTCAACCCCGCAGACCCGAAAGTTGTCATGGATGCCGCGACTTCTCTGATTCGCGCCATCACCAGCGCCCCGGTCCCGGTGATCGCCGCGGTCAACGGCCCGGCAGCCGGCGTCGGAGTGTCCATCGCCCTGGCCGCGGACCTGACGTACGCAGCATCGAGCGCCTATTTCCTCCTCTCGTTCGTCAACATCGGCCTGATGCCCGACGGCGGCGCCAGTGCGCTGGTGCCGGCAGCGATCGGACGTGCCAGAGCGGCCGAGATGGCGTTGCTGGGCGAGCGGGTTTCCGCCGAGGACGCAGAGCGTTTCGGGCTCGTGTCCCGCACCGTCGCAGACGACGCGTTCGACGCACTCGTCGACTCGGTCGTCGATCGCACGTCGAAGGCTCCCCGACGCGCACTCGAACTCACCAAGCGCGCACTCAATGCGGCGACGCTGGACCGCCTCGATGCCGCGTTGGAGCTCGAAAATACCGGTCAGGCAGAACTTCTCACCGGTGACGACTTCAAAGAAGGCGCGATGGCGATGCTGCAGAAGCGCGCACCGCACTTCAAGTAGTCGTTGCGAATTTTCGTTAACAAAACCACTGTGAGGATCGACGGCTCACTGTAGCCTGAGTCACACAATCACCCACGCATGAGAGGAACCCATCGATGGCCTCCACCGATGCAGTCTCCGAGGCGCAGCGTTCACGCCGCACCAACTGGAACAATCAGATCGCCAGGCATGCGCAGATGATTCCCGATCGCACCGCGCTGCGATTCTTGGGCGATTCCATCACCTGGAGCACCCTCGACGCACGCGTCGAGAAGCTGGCAGACGCTCTAGCCCGACGCGGCGTCAGCTTCGGCGACCGCGTGCTCATCCTGATGCTCAATCGCCCCGAATACCTCGAGATCGTGCTCGCGACCAACGCACTGGGCGCGATAGCTGTTCCGGTGAACTTCCGTCTCACGCCACCCGAGGTCGCTTACCTGGTCAACGACTCCGGCTCCAAAGTCATTGTCGCCGAAGGACCACTGGCTCCACTGGCCGGAGCGGCGCGTGCCGTGTCAGAGGGTATCGACATCTCCATCACCGTGGGCGCCCCCGCCGAGGGTGACAGCCTGAACTACGAGGACCTGATCAGCGAGGCGGGCGAGCCGCACGCGTTCGTCGACATCCCGGACGACACTCCTGCACTCATCATGTACACCTCGGGAACCACCGGTCGCCCCAAGGGTTCGGTGCTCTCCCACTCCAACCTGTCTTCGCAAGCATTGACCTGTATCAGGGCCTTCCACCTGTTCAATGCCGATTCCATCGGCTTCTGCGCGTCGCCCATGTTCCACATCGCGGCCCTCGGTTCCATCGCGCCGAGCCTGCAACTCGGCACGACCACGGTGATCCATCCGGTCGGCGCATTCGACCCTGGTCAACTACTCGACATTCTCGAAGCCGAGAAGGTCACCAGCTTGTTCCTCGTGCCCGTGCAATGGCAGGCCGTGTGCGCAGTGCAGAAGGCGCAACCTCGAGCACTGTCGCTGAAGAACATCTCGTGGGGCGCCGCACCATCGTCCGATACCATCCTGCGGGCAATGGCCGAAACCTTCCCGGACGCGTTCAATGTCGCAGTCTTCGGTCAGACCGAGATGTCGCCCATCACTTGCGTTCTCGACGGTGAGGATGCGATTCGCAAGCTCGGATCCGTCGGTCGGGTCATCCCGACCATTTCGGCCAGGGTCGTCGACGAGAACATGGACGACGTGGCGCCCGGTGAAATCGGTGAAATCGTCTACCGCGGGCCCACGATGATGAGCGAGTACTGGAACAACCCCACCGCCACCGCTGACGCCTTCCACGGTGGATGGTTCCACTCCGGCGATCTCGTTCGAGTCGACGACGAAGGCTTTGTCTACGTCGTCGATCGCAAGAAGGACATGATCATCTCCGGCGGAGAGAACATCTACTGCGCCGAGGTGGAAAACGTTCTCTACGAACACGAATTGATCGTCGAAGCGGCCGTCGTCGGTCGCCCCGACGCCAAGTGGGGTGAGGTGCCGGTAGCGATCGTCGCGATGGCGCCAGGTTCAGCCGTGGACCTGACCATCGAGGAACTGAGCAGCTTCCTCAATGATCGTCTCGCGCGCTACAAGCACCCGAAGGACATCGTCGTCGTGGAAGCGCTGCCGCGCAATGCAAGCGGCAAGGTCGTCAAGGGCGAACTGCGAGAGAAGGTTCGAGCGGTCGACGCAGTTTCCTGACTCCACACGCAAACGGGTGGCACCTCCAGCGGGGTGCCGCCCGTTTGCGTGTGCCCGTCAAGCGCTCTGCGAATGCAACTTCCGATGCAGTTCTCGCACCAACGGAACCAACTCCGGCACCGGACCTTCGACCGGGACGTTCGGCGCAACCTCGTTTACGGACAGAGACTTCACCGGCGCCGGGGCCGCACCCCACTCTGCGAGCCAGTCGCCGAGTTGAGCCGAAGAGCAGATGTAGACGATACGTCCGAGGCCCACCCATGCGTGCGCAGCCGAACACATCGCGCAGTGCTCCCCCGAGGTGAATACCGTTGCCGTCGAACGCTCTTCCGGCGTCAGATACTGAGCCGCCCACCGAGCCAGCTCAAACTCGGGGTGGCGGGTGTTGTCGCCGCCCGCGATCCTGTTTCGATCTTCCGCCAGAAATGTTCCGTCGGCCGCTGCCAGGACGGAACCGAAAGGTTCGTCGCCGGCATCCAATGCTTCCGTTGCCAATTCGACGCAACGACGCAGGTGACCCAGTTCGATGTCGTTCATGTGTACGCCCTCTCCCGTGATACACGAAACGGGCGGCACCGGTGAGGTGCCGCCCGTTCGTTACTTACTCTGCTGTACTACTCTGCTGCGCTTTCGCTTTCGCCGGCCTTGGTCAGCTCGATCGGCGGTGCGTCCGGCACGTCGATCGGCTTCTTGGTGGGCGTGAACGTGAACTTCGCGTCCTCGCCCGAGCCTTCGCCGTCCCAGTTCTCGACGTCGACGAGCACGATGTGGCCGGGTCCGATCTCTCCGAAGAGGATCTTCTCGGACATCTGGTCCTCGATCTCGCGCTGGATGGTGCGACGCAGCGGTCGTGCACCCAGTACCGGATCGAATCCGCGCTTGGCCAGAAGCGACTTGGCCTTGTCGGTGACCTCCATGGCCATGTCCTTGTTCTTGAGTGCCGCCTCGACGCGAGCGAGCATCAGGTCGACCATCTGAACGATCTGCTCGTTCGTGAGCTGATGGAAGACGACGATGTCGTCGATACGGTTCAAGAACTCGGGACGGAAGTGCTTCTTCAGCTCGTCGTGAACCTTGAGCTTCATGCGCTCGTAGTTCGACTCCGTGCCCGTTCCCGAGCTGAAGCCCAGGCCGACTGCCTTGGAGATGTCCGACGTACCGAGGTTGGACGTGAAGATCAGCACCGTGTTCTTGAAGTCGACGGTACGTCCCTGACCGTCGGTGAGACGGCCGTCCTCGAGCACCTGCAGGAGGGTGTTGTAGATCTCCTGGTGTGCCTTCTCGATCTCGTCGAACAGCACAACGCTGAACGGCTTGCGGCGCACCTTCTCGGTGAGCTGGCCACCCTCTTCGTATCCGACGTACCCGGGAGGGGCACCGAACAGACGCGAAGCGGTGAAGCGGTCGTGGAACTCGCCCATGTCGATCTGGATCAGAGCGTCGTCGTCGCCGAACAGGAAGTTGGCGAGCGACTTCGCGAGCTCCGTCTTACCCACACCGGACGGGCCGGCGAAGATGAACGAGCCCGAGGGACGCTTGGGATCCTTCAGACCTGCACGCGTACGACGGATCGCCTTCGAGACGGACTTGACTGCCTCTTCCTGGCCGATGATCCGCTTGTGCAGTTCCTCTTCCATGCGGAGCAGACGAGTGGTCTCCTCCTCGGTGAGCTTGAAGACGGGGATACCGGTCCAGTTGCCCAGAACCTCGGCGATCTGCTCGTCGTCGACCTCGGCGATGACGTCCAGGTCGCCCGCACGCCACTGCTTCTCACGCTCAGCGCGCTGAGCAACGAGGGTCTTCTCCTTGTCACGCAGGTTCGCAGCCTTCTCGAAGTCCTGCGCGTCGATCGCGGACTCCTTCTCGCGACGCGCGTCGGCGATGCGATCGTCGAATTCGCGCAGGTCCGGCGGTGCAGTCATCCGACGGATGCGCATTCGCGCGCCCGCCTCGTCGATGAGGTCGATCGCCTTGTCCGGCAAGAAGCGGTCGTTGATGTAGCGGTCGGCCAGCGTCGCCGCTGCCACGAGAGCACCGTCCGTGATGGAGACACGGTGGTGAGCCTCGTAGCGGTCACGAAGACCCTTGAGGATCTCGATGGTGTGCTCGACGGTCGGCTCGCCCACCTGAACGGGCTGGAAACGACGCTCGAGAGCGGCATCCTTCTCGATGTACTTGCGGTACTCGTCGAGAGTGGTAGCACCGATGGTCTGCAGCTCACCGCGGGCAAGCTTGGGCTTGAGGATGGAGGCCGCGTCGATAGCGCCCTCGGCCGCGCCCGCACCAACGAGGGTGTGCAGCTCGTCGATGAACAGGATGATGTCTCCGCGGGTGTTGATCTCCTTGAGAACCTTCTTCAGGCGCTCTTCGAAGTCACCGCGGTAACGGCTGCCGGCCACGAGCGACCCGAGGTCGAGCGTGTACAGCTGCTTGTCCTTGAGGGTCTCGGGGACCTCACCGTTGACGATTGCCTGAGCCAGGCCCTCGACCACAGCGGTCTTACCGACACCGGGTTCACCGATGAGAACCGGGTTGTTCTTGGTACGACGCGAGAGAACCTGCATGACGCGCTCGATTTCCTTCGAGCGGCCGATGACCGGGTCCAGCTTGCCTTCGAGGGCAGCTTGCGTCAGGTTGCGACCGAACTGGTCGAGCACGAGCGAGGTGGACGGCGTGCCGGCCTCTCCGCGGGTGCCACCGGTTTCGGTGGGCTCCTTGCCCTGGTAGCCCGACAGCAGCTGGATGACCTGCTGGCGGACACGGTTGAGATCGGCACCGAGCTTGACCAGAACCTGGGCTGCTACGCCCTCACCCTCACGGATGAGACCGAGCAGAATGTGCTCCGTACCGATGTAGTTGTGTCCGAGCTGCAGCGCTTCGCGCAGACTCAGCTCGAGGACTTTCTTGGCGCGCGGTGTGAAGGGGATGTGACCGGACGGAGCCTGCTGGCCCTGGCCGATGATCTCCTCGACCTGGCTGCGGACTCCCTCGAGGGAGATACCCAACGACTCCAACGACTTGGCTGCAACACCTTCGCCCTCGTGAATGAGGCCGAGAAGGATGTGCTCCGTGCCGATGTAGTTGTGGTTGAGCATCCTGGCTTCTTCTTGAGCCAGGACAACAACGCGCCGCGCGCGATCGGTGAACCTCTCGAACATCGCTCTCCCTCACACTCTCCGGCGGGCAGGTTCGAGACCGGATGTCTCGTCCCTGGTCGCCGCGTTTCGCTCCGGCACTACAGACTGATCGCCTCGCCGGTCAGCGGACTGACGTCCACGAATCGACAAAGGTTGCACGACCCCACTTATTACTCTAGAGGGCGCGAAGTCCACCTGCTGCTCCTCCACCCGATTGGCGGCGGAAGCCGGACTGCTTACCGTTCACAACGTCGCAGCTGAGGGAATCGTTTCCCGGTTCCTGTACGCCTGAAGCGAACAGCGATTTTCGACGCCTGATCAGCCGAATATCGGGAGTACCCGAGTGCACGGCACCTCACGCGGATTCGACGGATCAAGCGCGTTGAGCGTCAGAGTCGCCGTACGCTGCGACGCCACCAACGCGATGTGATCCGACAGGTCCTGCTCGCAACCGTCCTGAACAACTATGTTCGACGCGTTCGACGCGGCCAGTATTCCGCTGCTGTACGGAACGACTACCTGATCGAACCGAGTCACGATGTTGGTGTACTCGACGTCATCGGAGTAGACGCCCGCGTCGCGCAGTTCGGTCACGAAGGTGGCGTTGTCGAAATCCGGTCCCCCGACGCCTTCCGGCGGCCCGACCTCCGAGCCGTCCCACAACGGAGCGATGGAGACGATCTTGGAAACCTTCGCGTCGCCGCCGAGGAACTTGGCGTAGTACGCACTGACCGTCGTCCCCTGAGAGTGTCCGATCAGGTCGACCTTCGAGGCACCCGTCGCAGAGAGAACGTCATCGACGAAGTCCGACAGCTGCCCTGCGCTGTCTCCGAGTGGTGCGAGACCGCCGGCTGCGGAAATCGGCCACGGCTGGTCCGTTCGATTCCCGAAGGTGAGCGCGAAAACGCAGTACCCGTCGTTGGCCAGTACGGGTGCGAGTACGCCCCAATTGGTCTGACGGTTGGCCGCCGTCCCGTGCACCAGGACGACTGGATCAGGATGAGCAGCGGAAGGCGTGCACGAGAAGTCGTTGGTGCCAGGGGCCGATCCGCCCGGGTTGGTCGCTTCGAGGGCGATTCCGCTGAAGAAACCGGACGGAACGGGAAGAGGTTCGTTCGCCGACGCAAGAGGTGCGGCGGTCGCGGCCACGGCACCCGCCAGAGCGAGCGCACCCACGCATGTTCGAATCCCCACCGAAGGCCTCCACATATTGATCAACCCACGACGGGCAATACCGAGTTGCACGGTACCGGCCGCTGATGCGCGGGATCGAGTGCATTGAGAGCAAAAGTCGCCGCGCGCAGCGACGCCGCGATGGCGAGATGATCGGAGATGTCTTGCTCACAACCGTCCTGGACGACGATGTTGGTTGCGTTCGGCCCGGGCTCCAGCCCATTTGTATACGGCAGCACCAGTTCGTCGTAGCGCGTCGTGATGTTCGTGTAGTGAACGCCCGGCGCGTAAACGCCTCCCGCACGGAGATTTTCGATGAACTCCGAACCGGCCCCCATGTTCAGGCACGCCTTGCAGATCGGGAATCCTGCCTGTGCCGCCTCGGATACCCCGAGTTCGCGAAGGCTGCGGCCGATACTTGCCTGCTCGTTTCCGAGGGTTCCCTTCCACAGCGATGCCACCGAGACGATGTTGTCCACTTTGTCGGCACCGCCGAGGAACTTCGCGTAGTACCCGTTGATGATCGTGCCTTGCGAATGCCCGACGAGATCCACCGACGTTGCGCCCGTAGCGCCCAGAACTTGATCGACGAAATTCGACAATTGTGCTGCGCTGGAAGGAATTTCCTGCATTCCACCGATGGCCGACAACGGCCACGGCTGCTCGGGGAAGTTGCCGTACGTCAGCGCGAAGACGCAGTAGCCCTCGTTGGCGAGCAACGGCGCATAGGTGGCCCAGTTGGTCTGCCTGTTTCCACCCGTTCCGTGAACGAGCACAACCGGATTGGGATGTTCGGCAGTAGGTTTACACGAAAAGTCATTGGATCCAGGAGCTGAACCGCCAGGATTTCCCAACTCCTGAGGAACACCGGCAAGGAAGGCATTGGGCACGGGCAACGGGGCCTGAGCCGAAGCCACGGAGGTGAACCCGACAAGCATCAGAGCGGCAAGAACCACGCCCCCGAACAACCCGATTCTGTGCACGACCGACTCCTCTACGAGAGATGCGAACCGTGCAGACGCTAACAAACTAGAACGCGTTATCAATCCGTTTCGGCAAAATGCGCCCGAATCCATTCGCGATCCATTTCAGACGGCCTTTTCGTAGGCTCGGCGCACCTCCGTGGAAATACGACCGCGGGCCGAAATCTCGAAGCCCGCACCCTTGGCCCATTCGCGGATGGCGGCACTCTGATCGCGGTCCGCAACGGGACGGGATTTGGTCACCGCTCCGTTGACCGATTTGGCGGAATTCGACTTTCTCGCATGAGGAATCCACTTTTTCAGTGCATCGCGCAGTTCCGCGGCGTGGGCGGCGGTCAGATCGATTTCGTAAGCAACTCCGTCGACGGAAAACTCCACAGTTTCGTCCGCGGGCGATTTTTTGTCCAGATCGTCAACCATCGTGACAACAACCTTTTTCACCACGACCATTCCTCCCCAGATCCTTCGATAAGCAGCGACAATAGCACCTGGACAAACGTCCTGTCTTGGCTCGTCCGGATGATTGGGACTGATCTCCGCCGGGTATGCCAGTCGACTTGTCTTGCGACAAAGACAGTGCCGATACATTCCTTGCGGCGCATCGGGGGATGCATCCAGACGGGGGAATCATGACAGACGACGACTCGAGAAAAGACCTCTACCGAGCGCAATCTTCGCCTCCAAGAACGGCACTCTCGCCAGCATCGCGTACAGCGGACCCACGAATTTCACCATCTCCGGACGCCCTGCGTTCCGGTACACCGCAACCGTCACAATTATCCCGGCGGACAACGAATGCGATCCGCCCTCAGCACAATTCGATGTCGTCACCACACCCGGATACTCCACAGCCGAGGTCATGGTCTTCCTTGTCCAGTCGGATCAGGGACTACCTGACGCACTCAACCAGGGCACGATCTACCAAATCATCGCAACAATTCGAAAGTCCGAAACTCAGGCGACCACGCATGGATGAATCCTTTGCCGCAGGCGAATGTCGTTGGGAATAAATCGAATCCCAACTACGAGCGCTCCCCGCTGAGCTGATCGAGCTGAAGAATTCACCCAGATTCATCTGGTTTTCGGCACCGCCGATAGCCGACGACGACGCCGACTGTGAACCGTATCGAATACCTTGGGAGCGCCCCAACTGAAAAAGGTTCGGCCGCAACATGTGCGGCCGAACCTTGATCGAAGTAAAGCTAGCGAGCGGACGGACGAACGATCGGGAAGAGAATCGTCTCGCGAATACCGAGACCCGTCAAAGCCATCAGCAGTCGATCGATTCCCATGCCGGTGCCGGTGGTCGGCGGCATGCCCTGTTCCATCGCGGCGAGGAACTCCTCGTCCAGCACCATCGCTTCGTCGTCGCCTGCCGACGCGAGGCGCGCCTGGTCGACAAAGCGCTCACGCTGGATGACCGGGTCGACAAGTTCGGAGTAGCCGGTCGCCAACTCGAATCCGCGGATGTACAGGTCCCACTTCTCGGTGACACCCTTCTTGCTTCGGTGATCACGGGTCAGGGGCGACGTCTCGACCGGGAAGTCACGGACGAACGTCGGCACGTACAGCTGATCGCCGCACTGGTGCTCCCACAACTCCTCGACGAGCTTGCCGTGGCCGTAGCCCTTGTCCTTGGGAACCTCGAGGCCTACCTTCTCCGCCAGAGCGAGAAGCTCGTCGACCGTCGTATCCGGCGTGACCTCGGTGCCGATGGCAGCCGACAGCGACGGGTACATCTCGAGAACCTGCCACTCGCCACTGACGTCGTACTCGGAACCGTCGGCGAGGGTGAGGACCTGCGTGCCGAATGCTTCCTGCGCAACTTCCTGGACGAGCTCACGAATCATCTTCGCGGAATCGTCGTACGTGCCGTAGGCCTCGTACGTCTCGAGCATCGCGAACTCAGGCGAGTGAGTGGAGTCGACGCCCTCGTTGCGGAAGTTGCGGTTGATCTCGAAGACCTTCTCGATACCGCCGACGACGCAACGCTTGAGGAACAGTTCCGGCGCGATACGCAGGTACAGGTCGATGTCGAGGGCGTTCGAGTGCGTGACGAACGGGCGAGCTGCCGCGCCGCCGTGCAGCGTCTGCAGCATCGGCGTCTCGACCTCGAGGAAGCCGCGGCTCTCGAGCGCATTGCGCAGCGCACGGACAACAGCGACGCGCTTGCGGGCGTTGTCGCGAGCCTCGGGGCGAACGATCAGATCCGCGTAGCGCTGACGCACCCGGGACTCTTCGCTCATCTCCTTGTGAGCAACCGGCAGGGGGCGCAGCGACTTGGATGCGATCTGCCAGGCGTCGGCCATCACGCTGAGCTCGCCGCGACGGGAGCTGATGACCTCACCGTGGATGAAGACGAAGTCGCCGAGGTCGACGTCGGACTTCCAGGCAGCCAGTGCCTCTTCGCCGACGCCGGCGAGGCTGATCATGGCCTGCAGCTGGGTACCGTCGCCTTCCTGCAGAGTCGCGAAGCACAACTTGCCGGTGTTGCGCATGAAGATGACGCGGCCGACGACGCCGACCAGCACACCAGTCGCCGTGTCCGGCTCGAGTTCCGGGTACTCCGCGCGGATCTGCGCGAGTGTGTGGGTGCGATCAACCGAGACCGGGTACGCCTCCTGCCCCTGCGCGAGGATCCGTTCACGCTTCTCGCGCCGGATACGGAGCTGCTCGGGGGTGTCGTCGACTGGCTGGGCTTCTACATCACTCACGGGGTACAAGACTACTGGGCCGTGTCCACCGCGTTTGTTGCTGGTAGCACCGCGGCGACCGCGAGCACGATTCCCGACAGGAGGTACAGCGCAACCCTGACGTGATTCCACACCGTCCAACCCGCCTCGTACGACGCCCATGCGGCTGCATCGGTAGCGCTGACCGAGGCAAAAGCGTCGTTGCGGGGGACGTGGTAGATCGCTGTCACCGCGAAGGACGCGAGCACCCCGACACAACCGACAACGGCAAGGACCCAGCCGTCCGGTCTGGAGATCGCTGCCCAGATTCCGGCGGCGATCGCGGTGAGCGCCGATCCGACGAGTGGCAGCATCAAGGCGCTCCGCGGCGCTTCGACGTTGATCGCCTGCATCGACGTGATCGCGGCGTGTGCATCGACCGACCGCAGAGCGGGCATTACGAAGGACGAGAACGCGAACAACGCGCCACCGGCAACGAGCGCGCCGAGCGCAGTCACGCCGACGAGCAACTCCAAGAAGATCTCGGATTTCTTCACGACCAGACCCCCGTTCGAGCAGCCTCGGCGGCAAAAGTGGTGAAATCTCGAGCGGGTCGTTCCAGGACCTCTTCGACGACGCCGGTCACACTTTGATTTCGTCCGTCGAGAACCTCGGCAAACAAGTAAGTGAGCAACTCCACGACATCACTCGGGACGCCAACTTCTGCCATGCCGTCGGAAAACTGTTGCAGTCCAATTCTTTCGAATGACACCGCACGCCCCGACGCCGCCGAAATCGCCTCAACGGCCTCCGCGAAGGTGAGCAACTCCGGACCCGTCACCTCGAGAACTCGGCCGAGGAGGTCGGTTCGAGTCAATGCGGCGACCGCCACGTCAGCGAGATCGTCGACGTCGATGAACGGCTCCCCCACTTCACCGACCGGAAGTGCCAGGTGGCCTTCCCGAATCGGATCGAGTAGATACCCCTCACTGAAGTTCTGGGCAAACCAACTGGCTCGCACCACAGCCCATTTCAGACCGGTGTCGGCCAGAACCTGCTCGGCTTTCTGCGCCGCCGGTTCACCGCGCCCGGACAGGAGCACCATTCGCCTGACCCCTTCGCGGTACGCAAGCTCCGCGAGTTCCTCGATGTGGGTGCTCGATTCCGGCACTGCGAGGTCCGGCGCATAGGTCACGTATGCCGCTTCGACACCGGACATCGCGGGCTGCCACGTCGTCTGATCGTTCCAGTCGAAACGCGTCCCGGATGTTCTCGACGCGATTCGGGTACGGATTCCCACCGCCGTCAGCCTCTGCGCAACGCGCGCACCGGTCTTGCCGGTACCACCGATCACTACTGCCGATTGAATGTCGCTTGTTGTCGTCATGAACTCATTCGATCGCGCGGCGGCAATACGATCCATAGCTGAAGGTCGCAAAAACATACGTCAGCGTCTACCGTCGAAACATGGATGCATTGTCGATGATGCTGGCCGGATCGCGGGCGGAGGGCGCTTTTCTGCTGCGCTCGCTGCTCGATCCACCGTGGTCATTACGTATCGAGGACCACGCACCGATCACCGTGCTGGTTCTGGTTCGCGGAAGCGCAGTCGTCGTCTCCGACACCGGACAGACAGAAGATCTCGAGGCCGGCGACGTTGCACTCCTGCGCGGCCCCGATCCCTATACGGTCGCCGATCACCCGGACACCCCGGTCCACGTACTCATCGACGAGGCACAAAACTGCGCCGCGGTCGACGGATCGCCACTCGAGGATATGTCGGTTCTCGGCGTTCGCACCTGGGGCAACTCGACCAGTGGCCAGACCGTCATGCTCACGGGCACATACCGTTTGGACTCCTATGTCAGCCGTCAGATCCTCGACAGCCTGACACCCGTCGCGGTAGTGCGACGCAGCATCGAAACCGCGCCGATGACGACGCTTCTGGAACAACAGATCGCCGCCGACGGACCAGGACAAGAAGTGTTGTTGGACAGGCTCCTGGACCTGGTCCTGATCTCGGCGGTCCGTACGTGGTTCGCCGAGAACCAGAATCGATCACCGCGATGGATCAAGGCCTATGAGGATCCTGTCATCGGGCATGCCTTGCGGCTCATACACAATCGGCCGGAACATCCCTGGACGGTCGCGAGCCTGGCCCAGGAGTCCGGCAGCTCACGAGCGGCCTTCGCACGCCGGTTCACCGGTCTCATGGGGATCGGACCCGTCGGCTATCTGACCGAGTGGCGCTTGTCGGTGGCGGCAGATCTACTCGCAGACCCGGCACGAACGGTGTCCTCGATCGCGCGAGAAGTGGGCTACTCGAGCCCCTTTGCGCTCACGACGGCCTTCACCCGCCATCACGGAATGAGCCCGAAGATCTACCGCCAGACCCGCTGTGCGCCTTTATTAACCGCCCGCGGTTAATAAAGGCGCACAGCAAATACCTCAATGAGCCGAAACCGCCGCCAACTCGCGGGAGCAATGACGCACTCCGCTGAGCGCACCGAGCAGTCCGGCGGCCTTGATCGCCTGGTACCCGCCCACGAGATCGGTTGCCTTGTGCAGACCCAACTGCTGCAACGACGCTGCGGCCAGGCTCGAGGTGTAGCCCTCGGAGCAGACGATTACCCACTCGACGTCGTGGTCGGTGGCCAACGCGAGGTGTGCGCTGCTGGTGGGGTCGAGACGCCACTCGAGAACGTTTCGCTCGATCGCGAGTGCACCGGGGAGAGTTCCCTCGATGGCGCGCTGCGCCTGCGGGCGAATGTCGACGAAGATCGCGCCGCGATGGAAGGCTTCGGTGAGCTGGAAGACGTACATACGATCGATCTGTGCGCGAGCGTCGTCGAGCATTTGGTCGATGGTCATTTGGTGCCCCCCTCGGGCAGGTCGGTCAGCTCGGTACGGGTGCGACGAAGAGTCCGGTGATCCGTCACTTCGTAGAAGGACATTGCCGTCAGTGGCGGCGAGTAGGCGTGAACACTCAGAGTCGGTGCATCAGAGCTGATTTCGATCGGAGCACCAGGAGCATCCGTCGAACGCACGACATCGTGAACCCAGCCGAGCGGGAACGAAGCCTGATCGCCGGCGTCGAGCTGGCGTTCCACCAGGGCGTCACCGGCCCAACGGAATTCGGTGAGAGAACCACTGAGGACGGTCAATGCGCCGAACGAACCTGCGTGGTCGTGCAATTCGGTGTTGCGTTCGGGTACCCAGCTGATGAGCCACACATCGACGTCGTCGTCCGCATGCAGGCGAGTGGACCAACGATCGAGCGTCGGGAAGGCGTCGGGAATGAGGTGGTCGAAACGGCCGTCGAGCACGCCGTTCGCTCCCTCGTCGGTCAGTCGCAGCAAATCGGCCGGGCGAAGGCGGGTAGGCAACGACGCACCACTCGGACGGCGTCCGGACGCCCCACGACTAGCGCTACGACCTGCGGAAACAGCACGATCAGCAGCGAGAGTAGGGGTCAAAACAGAGAGATCTGCAGAATATGTGGATAGCACGAGCTAGCTCCAAGGAATGTGAATTGGTCAAGGCAGCGGTCAGCCTCGACAACACTCCTGAGCACCCATGCAGCGATTCACGAGCACCATTGTGGCATAACTTTTGCAATCGCGAAACTGCTGGAACGAAACCATCGATCAGGCGACCGGTCGTCGACCGGATCCACGACGCGCCTGATTGCGCTCGAAGACCAACCTCAGCCCCTCGAGAGTGAGGTCCCGTTCGAGGTGATCGATAGTGTCGGATTCGGGAATGATCAGCGGTGCGCTGTCCCCGGTTGCGATCACGGAGACGTCGTCACCACCGAACTCCGGCAGTTCGTCGCGTACGCGGTTGACCAATCCGTCAACGAGGCCGGCAAAGCCGAATACCGCACCGGACTGCATGCATTCGACGGTGTTCTTGCCGACCACCGAACGCGGGCGCACCAATTCGACCTTGCGCAGCGCAGCGGACTGCGACGCCAAGGCATCGGTCGAGATCTCGAGTCCGGGCGCGATGCAGCCGCCCAGAAACTCACCCTTGGCGGAAACGACGTCGACACAGGTCGACGTACCGAAGTCCACGACAATGCACGGACCCTCGTAAAGATGGTGAGCGGCAAGACTGTTGACGATCCGGTCGGCCCCCACCTCTTTGGGGTTGTCCACCAGCAGTGGCACACCGGTGCGAATACCCGGTTCGACCACCACGTGGGGAACGTGACCCCAGTACCGCTCCAGCATCACGCGGATTTCACGCAAGACGGACGGCACTGTCGACAGCGCCGCAACGCCGGTGATCTCATCGACATGAGTACCCAACAGCCCACGGAAGGTCAACGCCAACTCGTCGGCAGTCATCCGAGGGTCGGTTCGCATTCGCCAGTCCTGCAACAGCTTCGAATACTCACCAGTCCCGGAGAACAATCCCAGAACGATATTGGTGTTCCGCACGTCGACCGTGAGCAGCATGGATTACACCAGGCTGGATTCGCGCGAGGCCTCGAGTGTCGACAGCATGCGCGGGGTGATCAGACCCGAACCCTCCGGCGCGTGAGCCGGGTCTGAGCCGAGTTCGATCTGCTTGTTGTCGGCATCGACGAAGACGACACGCGGGGAGTACTCCTTGACTTCCTGCTCGTTCATCACGCCGTAGGCGATGAGGATGACCAGATCGCCCGGCTTGACCAGATGCGCTGCCGCACCGTTGATTCCGATGACACCGGTTCCGCGCTCGCCGGCGATGACGTACGTCTCGAGACGCGCACCGTTGTCGATGTCGACGATGCACACCTGTTCGCCTTCGAGGAGGTCTGCGGCGTCCATCAGATCCTGGTCGACGGTGACGGAGCCGACGTAATGCAGGTCGGCGTGAGTCACGGTGGCGCGGTGGATCTTCGACTTCATCATTGTGCGAAACATATCCAGGTCCTTACTCGTGAAAAGTGCTCAGTGAGACAGCAGGTCGTCGATGGCGTCGGCGGATGGGTCGGTGTCACGCTCGAGGAAACCGGTTCCCACCGCGACACCGACGTTGTCGATCAAACGGGTGGTTCCGAGCTTGGCGGCCACCAACAGTCGGCCGTCACCTCGCTCGGGCGCGGGGCCCAGATCGACGCCCCGAACCTCGAGGTAGTCGACCTCGATTTCCGGAACAGCTGCCAGAACAGCGCGTGCGGTTTCCAGAATTGCTTCCGCTCCCCCGGACGCCGCGTGTGCACCGGCGATCAGAGCAGCGGAAAGCGCGACCGCTGCAGCGCGCTGCCCCTCGTCGAGGTAGCGATTGCGAGAGGACAACGCGAGGCCGTCGAACTCGCGGACCGTCGGAACTCCGATGATCTGTACATCGAAGTTGAGATCCCACACCATCTGACGGATGAGCGTCAGCTGCTGGTAATCCTTCTCACCGAAGTACGCGTGATTGGGTGCCGCGATCTGCAGCAGCTTCGCCACAACCGTCAGCATTCCGGCGAAGTGAGTGGGGCGCGCTCCGCCTTCGAGTTCGCTACCCAACGGGCCCGGCACGATGGTGGTGCGCTGGCCCCGCGGGTACATCGTCTTGGCGCTCGGCGCGAACACCAATTCGACGCCCTCGGCGCGAAGCAGGTCGAGATCCGCATCGAGAGTGCGCGGGTACGCGTCCAGGTCTTCGCCCGCACCGAACTGGAGCGGGTTCACGAAGATGGAAACGATCACGACGGCGCCGGTGACCTTGGCCTGACGAACCAATTCGATGTGGCCGGCATGCAGCGCACCCATCGTCGGAACGAGCGCCACCTGACGCCCGACACCTCGCAGTGCCCGCGAGACGCGCCGAAGCTTGTCCGGATCGTGGTGCACCGTCAGTTCGCCGCGCTTGTATCCGCCCTGCAGATCACTCACGACGGTCACCTCCCGTTTCAGTCAAGATGTCGAACAATTCGGTGGGGGCGCCCACCCGCTGGGCCGATCGCAAGGACATCGCCCGATAGCCGGCAGCGAGCTCCGGATCCAGTTCTGTCAGTACGCGCAAATGTGTGTCGACGGCAGCAGCGTCGCCGCGTGCCACCGGACCGGTCAACGCCGAGGGACCGCGTCGTAGCGCGTTGTCCAAGGCTGCCGACAGCAGCGGCTGCAGGACACGCTCGGCCACTCCACCCGGATCTCCGTCGACCAACTGTTGACCGAGCAGCTCGTCACCTTGCAACGACGCTCGCAGCGCCTCGACGGCGTCGACCACGAGCGTGACCAGGTGATTACTGCCGTGAGCCAGTGCCGCGTGGTAGAGCGCGCGGTTCTCCTCGCGCACTCGGATGGGCTCGCCGCCGATCTCGAGGACCAGTGACTGCGCGATCGCGTAACCGATGTCGTCGGCAGCAGTGATTCCGAAGCATGCCGACGACAGCCGTGCGGTGTCCTCGTCGTGACCGGTGAACGTCATCGCCGGATGGATAGCCAAGGGCAGCGCGCCGAGTTCGGTGAGCGGAGTCAGGATCGCGATGCCGTTGGCACCGGACGTATGGGCGACGAGCGTGCCCGGCTTGACCGCTTGGGTGGCCGCGAGACCTCGAACAAGATCCGCAAGCTGGTCGTCAGGAACGGCAAGAATCAGCAGTTCGGAGCGAGCTGCGACGTCGGCAGCCGGAAGAATTTCGGTATCCGGAAGCCGCTTCACAGCGCGGGCAACCGAGGCACTGGAGACGGCGGAGCAAGCGCTGACAACATGACCGGCTCGCTCCAATGCGGCACCGACAGCTGTTCCGACCCGTCCTGCTGAGACAATTCCTACCGTCAATCGCGCAGGTGCAGGCCCATTAGTGATCCCGAAGGAAGTCACCGGATTCCTCTCGTTCGTTCCAGTCCCGCTCGGCGGGTACCAGACGTTCTGCGTCCGAGGATATCCTTCGCCCGAACCGTCATGCCATGGCCGGGCGAGTGATCTGCGACTCAGTCCTCTCGGCGACGACGTCGACCGGAGCCTTCGGACGGGTTGTTCGAACTCAGGTTCGCCATTATTTCGGCGACGGTCAATCCGTTGGAATGAGCACCGCTCGCGGCATCTTCCGGAGCGGCACGGCGACGACGGCGCGGCTCTGCGTCAGGCTCCGCAGCGGGTTCGGGTTCAGCTTCCGTGACAATCTCGGGAACAACCTCGGGCGCCTCTTCGACGACAGCGTCTTCGATGACGGCGTCTTCGATGTTCGGGGCCTGGGCGGGAGCCTTGACTTCAGGCTCGACGGGCGCGACCGGCTCCGGATCATCCTTCACTGGAACGTCTTTCACCGTTCGTGTCGGCGAGGAACTCACAGTGGAACCTACTGGGGAACTCGCTGGGGAACTCTTCGGTGCCTGGTTCCCGCTCTGATTCTGTGGCTTCTGCGTCTCTTGTGGCTTCTGCGTCTCTTGTGGCTTCTGCGTCGGGATGACGCGCGGCGCCACGAAGCTGCTGTCGCGCCACGACGTCTCAGCGAACACGACGGTAGTCTCAGCAGTCACCGGATCGTCGTTGGGCGATGCCAAGCCGCCGACGTTCGGTGCCGGTTGGCTGGGTCCGTTCTGGCCGGCGCCGGGAACGTACAGCCCCGACGGTGCCGGCTGATACGCGCCGTACGAACTACCGCCAAGTTCCGGTACTCGCGTGGAATCGGTCTTGAGCGCGGTCTGTTCGGGCAGCAGTCCACCTTCGAACAGTGCTTCGAGGTTTCGGCGCAGCGCCACCAATTCGGCGCGTAGCCCGGCCAGTTCCTCAGCGTCCGCGGTCACCTCACGTCGCACGCGACCTTCGACGCTCAGTTCGTACTCACGTCGAGCCGAAATTTCACGTTCGAGCTGCAGTTCGTACACGGTCTGCAGATCGGCAACCTTGGCTTTGTCCAGTGCCGACTCACGCCGATACTTGGTCATGGCGATAGCGCCGAGGGTGGCTGCCCACAGAGCGACGACCAGTCCCACCCGAAGAAGCTGAACGCTGTTGCTGAAGATCAGAAACAGCGAAGCAATGACAGCAAGTGCCAGAAGAGCAGCAATGATCATCTGGCTCGCGCTGCGCTTGCTTCGGCGCGCAGACTTCGATCGACCAGAATTTGTCATGGTTGCCAGGGTACTTGCCGAGACCGGGGTCGCCACGTACCTCGGTGGGTGATTTGCCGACCAGGCTGTCAGTGCGCGGGCTCGTCAGGTGTATCTTCCGGCGTCTTGCAACAATGTTCGAGCCACAGAGCTGCCGCTACCAGCGCAATTGCGGCGCCCAACCCCACCCACGCGCCCGGCGTGTCGGAGGCTGCGGCCTGCAGAACCGAGCGTTGTGGGATGAGATACACCAGCACTCCGACCCAGACACCGACGGTAGCTGAACCGACCAAAGCGGATGCTTTGGCCAATGCCAGCGCTCGGGCGGCAGTGATGGGATGAAGCTGTCTGAGCCCGTCACCCACCTGACGATTCTTGACGCGCGAACGAATGACAAAAGCGAAGACGGCCTCGGCAACGGCCACGAAGTACAGCGACGCTCCCGCATAAACAGGGATCGGCGGCATCGAACCGTAGAACACGCGAATCAGAATCCAGGT
Source organism: Rhodococcus sp. APC 3903 (assembly GCF_030407755.1). NCBI lineage: Bacteria > Bacillati > Actinomycetota > Actinomycetes > Mycobacteriales > Nocardiaceae > Rhodococcus > Rhodococcus sp. APC 3903. The sequence goes on along the minus strand of NZ_JASDCV010000013.1, from coordinate 129,669 downwards.
GGCCACAGCGGCAACCGCAGCCAGAACCGCGAGTTCACTGATCCGGGTCGGCTTCAAACCCTTACCTTCTTCGGTCACCGCGCAAGCACCACATCGGTAGTGCGCACACCTTCACGCTCAGCGCGATCGAGGCCGTCGAGAATTTGTGCCACCGACAACTTCTGGCCGTCGACGATCATCGTCGCGTCTGGCTCGACGTCCAGCCAGGGAACGAGCACGAATGCCCGTAGATGCGCGCGCGGATGCGGAAGGGTGAGCACGGGATCGGAACTGACGATGCCTTCGCAATCGACCACGTCCACGTCCAAGCTCCGGGGTCCCCAACGCTGTTCGCGCACCCGGTCTGCAGCTTCTTCCAGTGCTTGCGAGCGGCGAAGCCATTCAGCGGCGTCGGCCTCGGCATCGTCGACCACCACCACCGCGTTGTAAAAATCCTGCTGCTCGACGCCACCCCACGGCGCCGTCGAGTAGACCGGTGAGACAGCAACGACGGCGCTGCCCAACCCGTCGACAACGGACTGCAGGTGAGCCACGCTGTCGCCGATGTTGGAACCGATCGACAGAACAGCGCGCGTCATGCCGATCTGGTCCGATGTGCGACGACGGCGACGTCCGCAAAAACCAGCGGAATCGGTGCCGACGGTTTGTGGACCACGACCTCGACGCTCTCGACTCGCGAATCTTTCATGACGTCGTCGGCGATCTCAGCGGCGACGGTCTCGATGAGATCGCGCGACGGGCCGGCAACGATGGCTGCGGCGGCTTCCGCCAACTCGCCGTAGTGCAGGGTCTGGGTCAGATCGTCCGACGCCGCGGCGGGAGCCAAGTCCATCCAGACGGTGATGTCGATGAAGAAGTCCTGACCGTCACGCTTCTCGTGGTCGAACACTCCGTGATTGCCGCGAACCTTCAGCCCGCGCAATTCGATTCGGTCCCCCATGTCAGGCCCTTTCTCGTCCACGGTTCCAGGCGTCGACCACGGCAATGGCGTCGAGCGAGGCTTGTGCGTCGTGCACCCGAACTCCCCAGGCACCCTCACGTGCTGCAAGGGCCGAGACCACGGCCGTCGCAGTCTCGCGGCCACCAGGCGGACGGGGATTGCCGTCGGGATCGCTGAGCAGAGACCCCAGGAACCGCTTTCGGGAAGCGCCGACCAGTACCGGGAATCCGGTCGCGTTGAACTCGGGTAGTGCACGCAACAGTGCCCAGTTGTGGTCGGCGTTCTTCGCGAACCCGAGGCCGGGGTCGAGGATGATCGACGACGAATCGACCCCTGCCTTCAACGCCAGATCGACCTGCGACAGCAGTTCGTCTCGGACGTCGCGGACCACGTCGTCGTAGTGATCGGCGCTGCCACGATGGACGTAGTCACCGGCCGAGCGCCAATGCATGAGGATCCAGGGCACTCCGGCGTCGGCCACAACGGATGCCATGTCGGGGTCTGCGCGACCACCCGACACGTCGTTGACGATGCCTGCGCCCGCTTCGATCGCGGCGGCGGCGACGGAAGCACGCATCGTGTCGACGCTGACGCGAATTCCGGCTGCCACGAGTTCTTCGATCACCGGGGCAATACGATCCGCCTCGAGTTTCGGATCGACGCGGGTGGCTCCGGGGCGCGTCGACTCGCCGCCGACGTCGACGATGTCGACGCCTATGCGTTGCAGTTCGAGCCCGCGAGCGATCGCCGCGTCACGATCGAGAAATTGACCACCGTCGGAAAACGAATCGGCGGTGACGTTCAGAATCCCCATCACGACCATCCGGGCCGGATCGCTACCTGCAACGGGAGCCGCGGACATCTCGCTCACTTACGAAGGATGAGGTCCAGCGCTTCGGACCGTGAGGCCGCGCTGGATTGCAGGAGCCCACGAACCGCTGACGTGGTCGTGCTGGCTCCAGGCTTGCGGATACCGCGCATCGCCATGCAGAGGTGCTCGGCTTCGATGACGACGATGGCTCCACGCGGGTCGAGCTTGCGCATCAAAGCATCCGCGATCTGGCTGGTCAGGCGTTCTTGAACCTGCGGACGCTTGGCGTACAGATCGACGACGCGCGCGAGCTTCGACAAACCGGTGACCTTCCCCGACTTTCCCGGGATGTAGCCAACGTGAGCAACACCGTGGAAGGACACCAGGTGGTGCTCGCACGTCGAGAACATCGGAATGTCTCGCACGAGCACCAATTCCTGGTGACCCTCGTCGAAAGTTGTATTCAACGCGTCGTCGGGCTCGGAGTACAGACCCGCGAAGATCTCCTTGTACGAGCGCGCAACCCTGGCCGGCGTATCGAGCAGACCTGGGCGCTCCGGATCTTCACCGACCGCGATCAACAATTCCCGTACGGCAGCCTCTGCCCGCGCCTGATCGAACGGGCGGCCCGTTCCGAGCGACACCAGTTCACTGGCCACATCATTCACCGACAACCGAACTCTCCTCGAGAATTGTTCACAGGTCCCCCGCCGCAGAGCCTAGTGGCGCAAGGTCAGCGGGATCCGTCCGGTCCGTCCCAGCGAGCGGTGCTCGGGCCGTCGTCCTCAGCCGAATGATGCGGCGGCGGAGTCTGCGGCTGTTCCGGTGCGGGGCTCTGCCACTGGTTTTCGCCGGTCGGGTTTCCCCGGTTCGGATCGGCGAAGGGTCCACCGTCCGGGTACTGCACCGGGTAGTCGGGCTGCGCGGGGTAACGACGGCCGGGGTGCGGCTGCTCGGGGTACGCCTGCTGTCCCGGGTGCGGCTGACCGTACTGCCCCTGATCGGGCTGGGGCTGACCGTGTTGGGGCTGACCGTACTGGCCCTGCGACTGGTTCGGCGGGGTCGGATTCTGTCCACCGGTGTACCCACCCGACTGCTGTCCGGGGTACGTCGGCGACGGGTTCTCACGCGGAGGCCAACCCGGTGCAGACCATCCGGCGGGCGCTCCGTAATCGGGTGTTCCCGGTTGCGGAGTCTGCTGCGGAGCACTCGGCTGCGGGTACGAGGGCTGTGCGTAGCCGTTCGAGGGTCCCTGGTTGCCGTTGTTGGGGAGACCACCGTTGTTGGGGACACCGCCGTTGGGTGCACCGCTGTTGGGTGCGCCTGCCTTGACGAGAACAGGTGCAGCAGCGGGCTCCGGCCACGTTTCGCCGCGCTCGATCGCGAGTTCGCGCGGAGTCTTCACCGGCGGACGATCCGAAGGCGTGCGCCCACCGAAATCGTTGAAAGCCGTGATACGCGGACGCTTTTCGACGCCGGCAAGGATCTTCTCGAGGTCCTTGCGAGTCAACGTCTCACGCTCGAGCAGTTCGGTAGCGATGAGGTCGAGCGCATCGCGGTACTCGTTGAGGATGGCCCACGCTTCGGTGTGCGCCGCCTCGATGAGGTTGCGCACCTCCTCGTCGATTTCGCGGGCGATCTCGTGCGAGTAGTCGGACTGAACGCCCATCGAACGGCCGAGGAACGGATCCCCGCCCTCCTGTCCGTAGCGAACCGCGCCGAGCTTGGCACTCATGCCGTATTCGGTGACCATCGCGCGTGCGATCTTGGTCGCCATGTCGATATCGGACGACGCTCCGGTAGTGGGCTCGTGGAACACCAACTCCTCGGCGGCGCGTCCACCCATTGCCATGACGAGACGAGCGATCATCTCCGAACGCGTCATCAAACCCTTGTCGTCTTCGGGCACGGTCATCGCGTGACCGCCGGTGCGACCGCGAGCGAGGATCGTGACCTTGTAGACCGGCTCGATGTCAGGCATTGCCCAAGCAGCCAGCGTGTGACCGCCCTCGTGGTACGCCGTGATCTTCTTCTCGTGCTCGCTGATGATGCGACTCTTACGCCGCGGTCCACCGACAACACGGTCCACCGATTCCTCGAGCGAGGCTTCGGTGATGACGGTCCCGTTTTCGCGTGCGGTGAGCAGCGCAGCCTCGTTGATGACGTTGGCAAGATCGGCGCCCGACATTCCGACGGTCCGCTTGGCGAGGCCTTCGAGATCGGCGTTGGGATCGATCGGCTTGCCCTGCGAGTGCACTCGCAGGATCGCACGGCGACCGGCGAGGTCGGGGGCGCCGACCGGAATCTGGCGATCGAAGCGTCCCGGACGCAGCAGTGCGGGGTCGAGGATGTCGGGGCGGTTGGTTGCGGCGATCAAGATGATGCCGGTGCGATCACCGAAGCCGTCCATCTCGACGAGCAGCTGGTTGAGCGTCTGCTCGCGCTCGTCGTGTCCGCCGCCCAGTCCTGCGCCGCGCTGACGACCGACGGCGTCGATCTCGTCGACGAAGATGATGCAGGGGCTGTTCTGCTTGGCCTGCTCGAACATGTCGCGAACACGCGAAGCACCGACACCGACGAACATCTCGACGAAGTCCGAGCCGGAGATGGTGAAGAACGGGACGCCGGCTTCGCCTGCGACAGCGCGAGCGAGCAGCGTCTTACCGGTTCCGGGAGGGCCGTACAGCAGCACACCGCGCGGAATCTTGGCGCCGAGCGCCTGGTAGCGAGCCGGGTTCTGCAGGAAGTCCTTGATCTCGTACAGCTCTTCGACAGCCTCGTCCGCACCGGCGACGTCGGCGAACGTGGTTTTCGGCATGTCCTTGGTGAGCTGCTTGGCCTTCGACTTACCGAATCCCATGACTCCGCCGCGACCACCGCCGCCCTGCATCCGGTTCATGACGAAGAAGAAGATGCCGAACAGAATGATCATCGGCAGCACGAACAGAAGGATCGACGTCAGCCAACTCTCCTGAGTGACCGTCGTGTTGAACTTGTCCGCTCCGGCGCCTTCGACCTTGTCGAAGATCTGCTCCGACGCACTCGCGGGGTACTTCGCCAGGATCTGCGTCTTACCGTCGGTGGCGTCGTTGCCGTTCTTGAGCCACAGACGAACCTGCTGCTCACGGTCGTCGATCTGCGCCGACTCAACGTTCTTGGCGTCGAGTTGGGATATCGCGACCGAGGTGTCGACGGTCTTGAAGTCGCGGGTGTCGTTGCTGAAGTAGCTGAAGGCATAGATCACCAACAGCACGACGGCTACGAGTAGCACGTTACGGAACACAGTCTTACGGTTCATACAGGTCGGCCGATGTGGCCGGTCCTTTCGAGAGTGCGGGTCTGCCAGGTCGCCTTCCGGCTGCCAACCGGACACCTGCAGGTTACCGCGATCGGCCCCATCGATGCCCGCCAGCGGCCGTGCCGCTTGGTTGGAACGGTCGTCACTGTGTTCAACGTGCGCATTGCCGATCAGGTTCCCGGGCTACGTCGCAGCACAGTTTCCTGTGAGCGAACATGCTCATAGTGGTTATCGTGCGCTTTTCAGACGCTCGTCCGTCGTTATTCGTCAGGCCGTTTCGGAGAGGATTCCCGCAACAGCGTCAGCGGCGCCCGATTGGTCACCGTCGATGATCCGGTGGGCGAGCTGATCGAGTCGCGCAGACAGTCGCGCCGACGACTCGGGCACGTCCGCCTGCTTGGCGATGGTGTCGTCGAGATCAGCCAATAAGCCGCCACCGGCCAGGTGCCTGACGCAGCGCCATGTCTCGGCGAAGTTTCTCGCGGTCCCGTCGTCGGTCAACATCGCGACCCGAAGCGCAGCGTTGGGATTCGACGCCGCCGCCCGAGCCAGGCCGGCCATGATCGCTTCCCTGGCAGCAGTCAGTTCGTCGACGGTTCGGTCTTGCAACCGCACTCCCGAGTCTGCAGACCTACCCGCGTCGGGCGTCGGAGCTTCGCGAATCACCGCACCGTTACCGTGCTGGATTTCGACTCTGCCCCGAATCTCGAGGGCCACGAGCGCTTGAGCCAGCGACGCTCGACTCACGCCGAGTTCGGCAGCCAGGCTGCGTTCGGGAGGAAGCCGATCGCCGGGCGAAAGGCCTTGAGCCTCGATGAAATTCGAAATGTGCTCGGCCAACTGCTCATACAGACGCGGACGCTTCAATCGTCCGGGCAGGCCCGAGCGCGAGCCGGGCGATGACGTCGAATTCATGCCTCGGAGTGTACTTGACAAATGGAGCAGTGGCAGAGAGGCTAGGCCAATTCCAAGTGATGCAGACCACAAGCTGGTCGCGAACGGATTGAGAGTTCGATGGCAAATGTCATAGCCCTGTCAGTACTTGTCCTGGTGTTCGTCATATCCACCGTGAGGTCGGTGAACATGGGTGCGCTTGCCCTGGTGGCTGCCTTCGTCGTCGGAACACTGGTCTTCACTGTCGATACCAGCGAGATCCTCGACGGCTTCCCGGCCAGCCTCTTCGTCATCCTGGTCGGCGTCACCTACCTGTTCGCGCTGGCCAGAAACAACGGCACGGTCGACTGGATCATTCACGCGGCGGTCCGTGCGGTCAGAGGACGAGTGGCCCTCGTGCCGTGGGCGATGTTCGCGGTGTGCGCGGCCGTCACCGCCATGGGCGCGGTCAGTCCCGCTGCCGTCGCCATCATCGCGCCCGTGGCAATGGGCTTCGCCACCCGCTACCGGATCCACCCCATGCTGATGGGCTTCATGGTCGTCCAAGGCGCAACGGCGGGCAGCTTCTCCCCCATCGGAATCTTCGGTGTGATCACCAACGACGTCATGCGCCAGAACGGCCTCCCGTCCAGCCCGGCCTTGCTGTTCGTCTCGACCTTCGCGGCCGCAGCCGTAGTTGCCGCAATCGCGTACGTCTCGTTCGGCGGTCGCGCATTGATTGCACGCGGCGCCTCGGAGCGCGTGCTTGTCAGCGCAGTCGGCAACGCGTCGGGCGGTGGCGACACCATCACCGGTTCGGGTTCCGGCGACAGCTCGAAGGGTGGCGGCAAGTCCTCGGGTGGGACCGCTCCGCACGAGGGAGCACTCAATCTCGAGCGGCGACTCACCCTGCTCGGACTGGCGTCGCTTGCACTCGGCGCCTTGGTCTTCGACCTCGACGTCGGATTCACCGCACTGACCGTCGCGGTACTTCTCACCCTGATCTTCCCGGCCTCCGCCCGCGGGGCCGTCGACAAGATCAGCTGGGGTACCGTGCTCCTCATCGGCGGAATCGTCACATACGTGGCCCTATTGCAGAACCAAAACACCGTCCAGTGGCTCGGGGATTCGGTAGCTCACGTGGGGATTCCACTTCTCGCGGCGTTCTTGATCTGTCTGATCGGCGCGATCGTGTCGGCGTTTGCATCCACCACGGGAATCCTCGGTGCACTAATCCCTTTGGCAATTCCCTTCCTCATGACCGGCCAGGTCAATGCAACCGGCCTGGTTATCGCACTGGCAATCTCGTCGTCTCTGGTCGATTGCAGTCCGTTCTCGACCAACGGCGCGCTGGTGGTGGCGAACGCCGCTCCGGAAGAACGCGACGTGGTGTTCGGGCTGACGATGCGGTGGGGCATGACCATCATGGTCGTGACGCCGATCCTCGCCTGGCTGCTGTTCGTTGTTCCCTGGTCCGTCTGAATCTTCGTTTGAAGAAAGGAAACTCGCGATGAACAGCGAATCCACACTTTTACGCTCCCTCGACCCCCACACATTCGACGATCACGGAGCGGCGGTCAGTTTCGGCGAAGGCGCAACCCTCTCTCGCGCCGACCTGTTGGCCGCCGCCACCGCGGTCGCCGATCGAATCCACGGTGCACAGCGAGTGGCAGTACAAGCCGCCGCCGGCCTCGAGACAGTGGTCGCCGTCGCCGGCGCGCTGATCGCCGGTGTTGCCGTGGTCCCGATCCCACCGGACTCCGGCCCGCTCGAACGTCAGCACATCATCGCCGATTCCCAGGCCGAACTGATACTCGGAGACGGACCGTCGGATTCGAGTATCCCGTTGATTCCCATCGATATTCACGCGCGATCTGCGACGTCCTATCCCGAACCGAGCGCGGCAGCTACCGCACTGATCATGTACACCTCAGGAACCACCGGAGCGCCGAAAGGCGTCGTCCTCTCGCGAGCAGCGATCGCAGCAGATCTCGACGCACTTGCCCACGTGTGGAATTGGACTCCGGAGGACACACTCGTCCACGGACTGCCCCTCTTCCACGTCCACGGGTTGATTCTCGGCGTGTTGGGCGCCTTGCGCGTCGGTTCGCCGCTGATTCATACCGTCAGACCAACTCCGGATTCGTATGCCGCAGCGGGTGGCTCGTTGTACTTCGGTGTTCCGACCGTCTGGTCACGCGTGTGCGGTGATCCCTCGGCGGCAGCAGCATTGCGATCCGCACGCTTGCTCGTGTCCGGAAGTGCACCACTTCCGGTTCCATTGTTCGAGCGGATGAAATCGCTGACCGGATTGGCTCCCGTCGAGCGCTACGGAATGAGTGAAACCCTCATCACCGTCAGCACGACACACGACGGCGAACGTCGCCCGGGTTGGGTCGGGCACGCCGTTCCGGGAGTCAGGACGAGGTTGCGCGGCGAGAACGGCGAATTGTCGGCGCACGACGGAGAGCAGCTTGGGCAACTGGAAGTTGCGGGAGCCGTGCTCTTCGACGAGTACCTCGGGAACCCCTCGAAGACAGCGGAATCCATAACCGACGACGGCTGGTTCCGCACCGGCGACATCGCGGTGATCGACGACAGCGGATTCCACCGCATCGTAGGTCGCGAGTCGGTCGACATGATCAAGTCCGGTGGATACCGCATCGGTGCAGGCGAGGTGGAACAGGCACTTCTGGCATACCCCGGCGTTCGCGAGGCCGCCGTCGTCGGTGTGCCGGACGACGATCTCGGCCAGCGCATAGTCGCCTTCATCGTCGGAGATGTAGCCGACTGCGCGGTGGTTTCGGACTTCGTCGCCGAATCGCTGTCGATCCACAAGCGCCCTCGTCAGGTTTGTCTGGTGGACAGCTTGCCCCGCAACGCTATGGGCAAAGTCCAGAAGAAGCTGCTGACGCTCTGAAGGCGAGCCTCTTCCATCGAAGCGCGCTCGGTCACTGTCGGGTCACCACGACGGCGGCGTCAGCCATCCGATCGTGGAAGCCGCGGACGTCCGGTGCGCTACTGATCGAAACGATGATCGCGATCGAAATAGCGCCTGTTACAAGAGAACCGAGAATGCTCGCGACACTGCCCAACGACATCGAATTCAGCATGCCGACGAGCTCGTCACCACTACCGAGCATGGCCAACGCCGAAACAGCCGATCCGAGGTACATGGGGATCACGAATGCATTCCGTTTGAAGGACTGCGCCAGGGCCGGACGTGCACCTCCTACCGAGCGAACCCCTATTCCGAGGGCGAGTTTGCCCAGCGTTACCCCGAATGCCGACTCTCCCCATACGAAGTACACGATCGAACCGATCCCGATCAGCAGGCCGATCAGACCCGAACTTGTCCGGTAGGAATCGAAGTCGAATCCGTTTCCGAGCGTCGCGGTGGAGATCATTCCGCCGACGACCGACACAACTGCGAGAATGGCAAAATCGATGAACCGTGCGGCAACTCGTATCCCCGCGCCGGCCGGCCGAAACCCACCAGGCAGGAGTGGAACGCCGGTCGGCCCATACCCCGGGTTCGGTTGCGGCACGGCAAATTGCGGCACGGCCGGTCGCGGTGCGGACGGTTGCACAAGGTCGCCACTGGAGTGGGCCTCCGGTCCGCTCGAAATGAACGTCTCGGTCGCAGGTTCGGGTTCGGGTCCGAGTAGACCGAATTGCCCAGCAGCCCTTCGGTCCAATGCCGCATCCACAGCCGGATCACCCAGCGCTTCGAGCCACGTCACAAGATCGTCGTACGTCGACGGATTCGCAGCGATCGCCGGCCGCAACTCCGGCGAACTCGATGCGATCTCGAACAGCACCGCCGCCGGAGTCCGCGGATCCGCAGCCTCGAGAGCACGCCTCGAACGCTGAACGGGCTGTCCGAGATTCGGTACCGCAGCTGTAACCGTGGTGGCCGACGCGAACAGTTGCACCCCCGCATACAAATTCCGAACAGCCGGTGAGACTGTGAGAGCGAGAGCAACCAGAACCACCAGCACCGCCATGGCGAGATCGAATATCCATGCACTGTAATATATTTCGCCATACATGGCCGACTGCACCACGAGACGAGCGATCATCAGGACGAGCAAGCCGACACAGACTCCAAGACCGACCTCGCGTGACGGGCGAGGGTCGAGCGAAGAATACCGAAGTGACAGTGATCTGACTCCGACGACGGCAAGAATCCCGAAGAGTATCGCGAGAACAGCGAGCACCAACGCATCTCCCCACGGCACGATGCCAAATTGCGTTGCTGCCATTGCGATCTGAGAGAATCCAACACCGAAGCTCCACACCGCGATCAACAGCATGCCGTTTCGTGCCGCTGCGAGCCAGACGTATCCGGGGTGCGTCCCGTCGCCGACGGATGCAACACCGAATGGAATGAATGTAATTGCAGCTGCGGCAATCAAGAACGTGATGCCGTAGTACGGACTAGCCGTGACCGTGTGGAACAGCTCGACACTTGTGCCCTCGCTGATCGAGTGGAGTAATCCGGCTGCGAGGAGAGCGATGCCGAGAGCGGCGATGGTGAGGCGCCAGGACGCAAACCGTCTGGCGAGACCGACTGCCGCAACACCCACCACGACGATCGGAACGGCCGACGACACGAAGAGAACGATCAGGCTCTCGAATGTCTGCGGCCCGTCGTAATATCGGTAGCGACTGGCGGAGACCAGGATGTAGATCAGCGCGAGTAGCGCCGAGGCCACTGACGACCCCCAAGCCACAAACACAAGCGGCTTCACCAACGCCAACCATCGCGGCGCGGTTCGAGGGTCGATGCGAATTTCGGCCGCTCGCGGTTGAGCTGCGAGCAGGGCGCCGGCAAGCCCGAACCACGCTCCAGCGCCGACCCCGTTGCCGGTGAAAACACTCGAGCTCTCACTGAATCGGAACATTCCACGAATGACGTCGTAGACGACAAGACCCACGACAGTGGCAATGAGGGGTCCGTTGGCCACCAGACGCAGCACACGTATCTGCCCGACATTCCAATTCGGCCCGAGCATTCCGAGTCGCGCCACGTACGGCAGAGACAGGGACACCAGCGACAGCAGTGTCGGTAAAACCAGAAGCACCACAAGAGCACTCGAACCGACGCGGGTTATTGCGACGGTCGCACTCCACGGCAAGAAGAACGACACGAACAGTAGTACCGCGGCTGTCCCGTCGCGGGTGTAGTCACCGATCCGAATATCCTCGAACGCAGATCGCGCCGGTGAATAGCCCTGCGCCGGTGGATACACGCCGTGTGGCTGGGGCAAACCGTCTATTGATGATTCGCTGTGTTGACGCGAGTTGTCTTCGGTCATTCGCCAAGCTCCTCAGATGTGGGAAGTGCGCCGAACGGCTCAGGCACTATCGCCGATATTTGGTGGTCCCCGACGAATCGCGATCGTTGCTGACGATCTTGGCGAAGCATTGATCGTTGGCAATCCGCTTCGAATCGCACCACCCGTTTGACGCATCCGCATCCGCAAACGTCAAGCCTGCGACGGTTATCCACCAACCCCGGAGATCGAAGGTCCGCCATTCGTCACTCCAGAGCAGACGCACCTCCGGATACATGAGACGAAGTTCGAGATGCTGTCGCAGGATCTGGGCAGCAGTCCAATGCACCTGAGCGCCATTGATATCCGCCGCATCGAGTCCGACCCGCTTGGAGGAGATCTGAGCCACCCACCTGTTCGCGAGGTCACCGATCACAAAGGGGCGATCGGCGTCGGCCTGAGCCCGGAGGGCGTCAAGACTCGCAGATTCGACGTCGCCCGTTGTCGGCTGCGCGCTACGTGTGGGTCGGATCGGCGTATTGGTGTCACTTCGCGATGCCGGCCCGGATGTCAGGCTGGTATCACTCGTCCCCTCGTCCTCGCATTCGACGAGTTGAGCACCTGACGCTCTCGAATTGGTCAGACTCGAAGACTCACCGAGAGTGTTCGGCAGCCTCCAGAAGCTACCGAGGTCGTACAGGAACTCGCGCTGGATCGAGTTCGTCGTGTTCGTCCCATCGGTTCGGGGAAGATAGATCGGCGCATCGGAGAAGTCGAACACCGCCGATGCAACGCTCTGGCCGGTGTCGGTGATCGACACACGAAGCGCGTCGGTGGAGACGATGTCTCCGCCGGGACATGATGCTTTCATTTCCATTAGAACGACGAGACCCTCTGCCTGCGTGCGGTATTCAACCGGCGTCAGGGTCGGTGTCCGTCCGCATTTCGTGACGTACTCGTTGCCTCCGTCGAATTCAGGGACAGCGGGCAGCCTGCCCGGTGTCCCTGACGGTCCGCCGGTCGGTGGGTAGTAGAGGAATTCGTCATTGGAGATCGAGGCGAGTCCGTCGTGGGCCTTCGACCAAGACCAGTGGTTGGTGTGGGAATCGAGTGACCAGCTGATGGAGCCGTCGTCGAGTTCAACGGCTAGTACCCTGCCGTCGTTAGGATGGACGAGAATTCGCTCACCGTCCGAGACCGAGTAAGAGAAGTAGTCACCGATCTTGGTCGACCACAACTGTTCCCCGGTGTCGATTCGGTAGGCCGAGAGCGTGTCCGAGTCGTTGCCCAACACGATGTCGCCGACGATCCGGCGTAGCGAGAAGTGGTCTCCGCCGATGACCGACCACAACTCGGTGCCGTCGTTCATGTCGTAGGCACCGTGCGAGCCGATGTACGGACGAGAGTTCGATGCCGAGACAAGCCACGGTGATGCCGGTGCGTCTTCGTCAACTCTAAATCTCTCGGCACCGTCACGGTCGGACACGATGCTGGAGTATCCGTCCGACGGAAATGGCATCGCGCAGAGGACGCCGGCAAAACCTTGTCCTGGAAGTGCCTCGTAGCCACCCAGATTCGGATTCGAAAGCAGTGCGCCATCGACCGCGTTGAGCGCCGTAGATCCGATGCTCGAGTAATAGACGATGCCGTCCACGATCTCGAACGAATGCGAATCGCCGGATCCGACGCAGTCGGTTTCCGGTGGAGTTGTCGTTGTCCACGCCGCGTCGAGATCGTTAGGCGTACCGCGCGAAATCACCAGCCCGGACTGGCTACCGCCGACAGTGAAGACCGCTCCGTCGGAAACCTCGACCAAGGTGGCTGTATCGGTGTCGACACTCGAACGAATCGCCCCCGAGTCGAGCGAGAAGGAAACGACTCGAGCTGTTCCACCAGGGTTCCTGACGACACAAGGTAGGGCTGCATCGATCGCGGCGGTCGCACACGACACCGTGCCGGCGACCGGCGTTTGCCATCGAATGGATCCGCTCTCGGCGTCGACTGCTACAAGTTGGGACTGCTGGCCCTGCTGTGGACCGACCGTAGTGATCAGAGTCTGTCCCACGTCGATGAATCTCGCCGTTCCATAGCTCGCACCGAGCGAATCCGGCCACAGAAATCTTCCGCCCGGCAGAACCTCGTCAACGTCCAACGACCACCCTGGCGTCGGCTGCGTGGGGTAAGTGTTGACCAGCTGGCCTGCCACCGGTCCATCGGTGTCTCCAGACCGGAGAATCGTGACAACGGTGACGGCGCCTGCGGCGAGGGCCGCGACGGCGGTAAGGGCTGCAACGGCAAGAATCCATCCTCGGCCACGAGATCGAGAGGGCGGAGGATGTCCGGCAACCGGAGCCTGCGGTGGTGAAGGTGGGGGTGGTGGGGGCGGGGGCGGCAACGTCATCGGTTGTGTCTCCCTCTGTCGATCATTCGTCCGCTAGGCAAAGCACTACGACAGGACTCTCTTTGCGAACCCAATCGGCGGTGCACGAAGATGTGGACGTGCCGCGGCTGACTACCCGGTGAGTGGCGCTGCTCGAGCTGCACGAGACCGGACTGACGTATGTCTCGCTGGTCCCGTCGCCCTTGTCTGCCCCGAGCCTTCGTACGACGCAGTCACCTACCGAGGCATTGGCGATGACCGACGCCGTGTCGCTTCCGCTGTACGTCGGCGCCACCGTCCGGGATGTGGTGGTCGCATACGTCGGATAAGTCGTACTCGACGATTCAGATGTGTAGTAGAGAGAAGACGCGCTGTCGTAGTCGTCGAACGCGCGGGTGACTGCATTGGCAATGAGAAACATCCACACGATCGACAGCACCAGAAGCGCGGTGAAGATGTAGCCGATGACCAGGCCGGCGATTGCAAGTCCTCGCCCCTGCTCACCGCTTCGTTTGATCTGCGCCAGCGAAATGTGGCCGAGCACAATGCCGACCGGCGCCAGCACGAGCGCCCCGACCATGGCGGCAATTGCGAGGCCGTTCGTGGTCGGAGGTTGGTACAGAACGCCCTGCGGTTGGGCACTCCAGTACTGCTGCTCCCCACCAGGCGGGGGCGGTGGTGGCGGTGGCGGTGGTGGCGGTGGCGGTGGTGGCGGAAGGGTCACCGAATAAGCCGTCGATAGCGCATTCCGTGAATCTAGCGACGCCTCGGAGACCTGTCTGTCGTCCGTTCGGCGGACTGATGCAGAGGTGCCGAAATGTGAAGGGTTCTAACCGGCGAGCAGGCTCAGCCGCCGTAGACCTCGGGATCCAGGGTGCCGATGTACGGCAGATCGCGGTACCGCTCGGCGTAGTCGAGGCCGTAACCGACGACGAACTCGTTGGGGATGTCGAAGCCCACGTCGCGGACGTCGACGTCGATCTTGACCGCGTCAGGCTTGCGGAGCAGGGTGACGACCTCGAGCGAAGCGGGATTACGCGTCTTGAGGTTGCGCATCAACCACGACAGCGTGAGACCGGAGTCGATGATGTCCTCGACGATCAGCACGTGGCGACCGGCGATGTCCTTGTCGAGGTCCTTGAGGATGCGGACAACGCCCGAAGACGAGGTCGAGGATCCGTAGGAGCTCACGGCCATGAATTCCATCTGCGACGGGATCGGCAGGGCGCGGGCGAAGTCGGTCATGAAGAAGACCGCTCCCTTGAGGACGCCGATCAGCAGGAGATCCCCTTCGGGGGCGCCTGCCGGGTAACGCTTGGCGATTTCCTCAGCCAGTTCCGCCGTTCGTGCACGGATCTGTTCTTCGGAGATCAGTACCGATGCGATGTCGCCCTCGTACACGCGTCAAACCCTTCGTCGGTCTTCGAATCCGAGGATCAGCCTGCCACGTCGCCGGGCCGCCACCAACCTCGCCTCCGGTGTTCCGCCCCCGATCGCGGCGCCGCCTTGCCCCCGCCAGTCGATCACCAGGGCGTCGACTGCCCGTAACTGTTTGTCCGTCAATGCTTTTGCGCCGCCCTGCAGCAGCCAGGCCCGCAGAGCGCGTCGGCGGATTGCGGTGGGCGCTTCGGCAAGTGTGTCCACTTCCACTTCCCCGTCGACAACAGTCCGTAGAAGTAGTGCCTCGGCGTACTCGTCGAGCGCCTCGCCGTCCTCACGCAACTGCGTCGCGGTTCGGGCCAACGCCTCGGCAACTCCCCCGCCGAGAATTTCTTCGAGCAGCGGCAACGCCTCGTGCCGCAGACGCACGCGAGTGAACTCGGGATTGTTGTTGTGCGGGTCCTCCCACGGCGTGATGCCCAGGTCGACGCAGGCTGCCCTGGTCACCGACCGACGGATGCCGAGTAGCGGCCGTCCCCAGGGGGCGTCGAATGCAGCCATACCCTGAATCGATCGCCCACCGGACCCGCGGGACAGTCCGAGAAGGACGGTCTCTGCTTGATCGTCGAGCGTGTGTCCGAGTAGAACCGGGAGGTCAGTCCTGGCGTCGCGCAGAGCGCTGTACCGAGCCTCACGCGCGGCGGCTTCGAGACTCCCACCATCGGCTACGTCGACGGTCAGCACCGTCGCGGTCCGGCAACCCAGCGCCAGCGCCTGGTCTGCGGCCGAGCTCGCGACGGCATCAGAACCATCTTGTAACCGATGGTCCACGATCAACGCGTCGACAGAATCGGTTTCCGCCACGGCTGCTGCGGTCAGCGCCAACGAATCGGCTCCCCCGGACAGGGCGACGACCACCCGGCGCCGTGGCTCGAATGCGACCGTCCACGCCCGCACGGCCTGTCGCAGCGCCAGGAGGGCAGGCGTCTCAGGCAGCAGCATCTAGCCGAGAACGCGCTTTACCCACGCGTCGGGATTGTCGATCTCGTCGAGCAACGGCAAGGTCTCGGGCCCGGCCCAGATGGTGTTGAACTGCTCCATACCGACCTTGAGAACTACCGCGTCGACGAAGGCCTTGCCACGCACGTACTGCGCCATCTTGGCGTCCATGCCGAGAAGCATCTTGATGATCCGCTGCACGGGGTTGGACTTGCGTTGCCGACGCTTGTCGAAGGCCGCGCGGATAGTTGCCACCGACGGCACCACGGCGGGGCCGACGGCGTCCATCACGTGGTCTGCATGCCCTTCGAGGAGGGTGCCGAGTACGAGCATCCGATCCAGCGCGTCACGCTGAGGTTCTGCCTGCGAAGCACGCAGCAGGCCGATGATCCCGCCCGCCGTCGCACCGTCACTGGAGTCGGGTTCCTTCCGCGAGCGCAACTCTGCAGCAAGGCGCCCGACAACGTCGGTCATCGACTCGTCCACCGTCGCACCAAGCGTTTCGACGGATTCCTTCATGTACTCCGCTAGCCACGGCGAGGACGAGAACTGAACCCGGTGAGTGACCTCGTGCAGGCAGACCCACAACCGGAAGTCACTCGGGTTCAGCCGAAGGGACCGTTCGACGGAGACGATGTTCGGTGTGACCAGAAGCAGGGTGCCGTGCTCGCCGGTGAACGGGTCGTACTGCCCGAGGATCGCCGAAGACAGGTACGCCAGCATTGCGCCGGCCTGCAGGCCCGCCGGCTTTCCGACGATGAGATTGCCACTGCCGTCAGGGTCGGCGCCGGTGAGATGCGCCATCGACCGCGAGGCCGCCGTGATCCACCCGGCCCGGTCAAGCACGTCAGCGGCCGGGACCGGTAGACCGTCGGCCAAACCGGTCACTTCACGAACCGGCAGTTCGGCACGCTTGGACGCTTCGGCGAGTTCTGCGGTTGCCGTCTCGGCCGTGTAGCGAGACATCGCGGGGCCGCCGCGCGCCAGTTTTATCCCGGCTTTGGCGGCAAGACTCCAGTCGACGGCACCACCGAGCGGAGCCGAGGCTTCATCATCTTGTGGAGTCTTTTCGGCCACTATTGGCACCCGCAATTCCTCAATGCTCCGGCAATCGCGTCCAGGGCAGGACGGCTCACTTCTGGCGGCCGGTCATTGGACATCAGTGCGAAGGTGAGCACTCGCCCGTTCTGATCGACCACGAACCCTGACAACGCGCTGGCCGTCGAGAGAGTTCCCGTCTTGGCCCGTACCCAACCCGCACCGGTTCGGTTTCCGGACGCGTAGCGGTCGGACAAACTTCCTGTTCCGCCGGCCACCGGAAGGTAGTCCAGCAGCGGACGCAGTTTCGGATCACCGTCACCGGCCGCCGCCGTCATGACGCGATCGAGTACCTGAGCGGGAATGAGATCGTCGACGGAAAGTCCGCTGGAATCGTGCAGCGAAACTCCGGTGTAGTCGAACCCGGCGGCCTGCAAGGTCTTGCCGGTCGCGTCGACGGCTCCGGTGAACGAGGCTTCGATTCCGGAGGCAATCGCGACCTCACGCCCGATGGTCTCGGCGAGCACGTTGTCGGAATGTTCCATCATCTGCAGCAGTCGGTCGCTCAGCGGCGCCGACTGCACGGTGGCGATCGGCTTGGCACCGGCAGGCGCCGCGCCGAGACTCACGTTGGCGGGATCGACACCGAGGGCCTGAGCGAGCACCTTGCCCGCGTCCAACGCGGGCGTTTCCGAACGCGGCGACTCGTCTTGAGTGCCGTCGTACCGACCACCTTCGATCATCACCGATTCGATCGGGGTGATGTAACCGGCCGCGATGTCAGCGGGGAACCACCCGGTGGCCATGTTGTCGCCCTTGAACAAGCTCGAGTCCACCACGACGCTGGTCACCGGCGTACCGGCAGCCTTGATCTGGTCGACGAGATCCGCGATGTGAGCAGCATTGGCGTAGTACCCGCTCTGCCCCTTCGGCGTCGCCGTCAGCGTCGGGTCACCACCGCCGACCAGAACGACCTGCCCGGGGCTCGCTCCGGGGACCACCGTCGTGGCCAGCCTGTGGTCGAGCGGCAGCTTCAGCAGTGCCGCCGATGCGGTCAGCACCTTCGTCGTGGACGCAGGCGTCATCGGCGTCGACGGGTCTGCGCTCCACAGAATGTTTCCGGTGAGCGCATCAGCGACAACTCCGGTGAACTTCCCCAGATCCGGGTTGGCCACGGCCGGGCCGATCGCCGCTGCGATTCCCGACGCGCTCGGGATCGGTGCGTCCGTCGGGACGGGCACCACCTGAGGTGACGGCGTCACGAGCGCAGGCTGCGGCGACGTAGTCACGGTCGCGCTGCCGGCTGTGTCGTTCGACGTACCGAGTTTCACGACGACAACTCCGGCGACGGCCAGTACAACCACTGCACCGACCGCCAGAAGGATGCGGAAGTTACGCCGTCGACTCTCTTCCAACGAGCCGATCTTCTTCTTTCCTTGGCCCGCCAACGCCCCTCCGTCTGTGCTCTGCCTACTGGGTGGTCAGGCAACCTTATCCTTGACCCGATATCCTTCCGACGAATCATTACCGACACGACAGCGAGGAATCGGCGTGGAGTTCGACGTCACCATCGAGATCCCCAAGGGTCAGCGCAACAAGTACGAGGTCGACCACGTAACCGGTCGCGTCAAACTCGATCGCTACCTCTACACAGCTTTCGGCTACCCGGCCGACTACGGCTTCATCGAAAACACCCTGGGTGAGGACGGCGATCCGCTCGACGCCATGGTCCTGCTCCCCGAGTCGGTCTTCCCCGGCGTCATCGTCGAGGCTCGCGCAGTCGCGATGTTCAAGATGGTCGACGAGGCCGGCGGAGACGACAAGGTCCTCTGCGTTCCGGCCGGTGACCCCCGCTGGGATCACATCCAGGATCTGGGTGACATCTCACAGTTCGAGCTCGATGCGATCAAGCACTTCTTCGTCCACTACAAGGACCTCGAGCCGAACAAGCACGTCGAGGCAGCCAACTGGGTCGGCCGCGCCGAGGCAGAGGCCGAGATCGAGGCTTCGATCAAGCGTCTCGCTGCCAACGGCGGTCACTGAGCTCGAGTTCTCAGGCCTTACGAAAATCCCCGCACATCGGAAGATGTGCGGGGATTTTTGTGCTGTTTTTACTCGCCCTTGCAGTTCCTACTCACCCTGGAAGACTGGCGGGCGCTTCTGGAAGACGGCGGTGATGGCCTCGGTCAGATCCTGCGAAGGCAGGAACGCCGCGTTCCAGGCTGCGACGTAGCGAAGGCTGTCGTTCACGCTCGCGCTGCGGGTGTGATCGAGCACGTCCTTGATCCCGTGGACCACGAGCGGCGGATTGAGCGCAATCTCCTTGGCGGTCGCGCGCGCCGCTGCCAGTACCGCGTCGGCATCTTCGAAAACGTCGTTGACGAGGCCGATCTTCTCGGCGCGCGCTGCGTCGATGTCCTTGCCGGTCAGAGCCAATTCACGCAGGTGTCCGTCACCGATGATCGCGGGCAGACGCGCGAGGCTGCCCATGTCTGCGACGATCGCGACCTTGACCTCGCGGATGCTGAACTTGGCATCGGCACTTGCGTAGCGGATGTCCGCCGCCGTGATGAGGTCGACGCCGCCGCCGATGCACCAACCCTGCACAGCTGCGACGACGGGCTTGCGGCAGTCTGCGACGGCATTGATACCCGACTGCATGCGCTTGATCATGTCGTGGAATTTGGTGCGCGGACCTGCCTGAGCCTTGTCCGCGAGGACGGCACCGAATTCACCGCTCATCGCCGGCAGGTCCAGGCCGAACGAGAAGTGCTTGCCGGAACCGGCGATGACGATTGCACGCACCTCGGGATCGGCGTCGAGGTCGGCGAAGATTTCGGGGAGTTCACTCCAGAAATCCGGCCCCATCGCGTTGCCCTTGCTCGGCCCGATCAGCGTCACCTGGGCGATGTTGTCTTCGCGCTCGACGGTGAACGCATTCCAGCTCTTCTGTTCAGTCATTACTCAAGAGTAACTAAAGGTCGGGCTCAGCCGAAGACCGCTGCCTTCATCCGAAAATTCCTGCCTCGTCGAGTACCAGTACGACGAGGGTGACGGCCATCAGGGCGAACATGATGAGCATCGCCATCCTGGCTGCCCGCTCACTGGTCGGCGGGAAAACGCGCTGCGCCGGATGCTCGGCCACGTACTCGGACAAGGACATGGTCCTGGCACGTGAGCGTGTCGGATTCTGTACCGCTGCTGTTGTAGCCATGTCGGTGATCCTTTCAACTACGCAATCTCAGTCAGGTACCCCAAAGGTGAAGTACCCGACTGAGTTCGACTTCTCCAATGTAGACCCGCAGACCGAAGAAGTCAGCGTGAGTTTCGTGCGAATTACCTGAGAGTCAGTCCACACAGGGGATGCCGCCATTCGCGTCGGCTCGGATGGGTGATCCCTGCGCTCCCGTGTCGGGAACGGTCCCGGCCGATACCGACGGACCGGGTTGCACCGGAGCAGTCGAGAACACGGTCTGCGCATTGTCCTCGCCGATCAGTACAGACACTGATTCGGCCGCTGCCTGCTCGTTCGACACCGCGACCACACCCAACTGCTCGGCCAGCGCCTCTGCGACGGCTTTGGCGCCGACCCCATAGCTGACCACCGACTCTGCCGTCGCAGCTGCGGTGCTCACCTCGCCGACTTCGACTCCCGACGCTTTCATCTCCGACGCCAACGCGGCGCCCAACCCGTCCGTCGCGGTTCCGTTGCGGATGTCCACAACTTCGTTCCCGGTCGAGATCGCGGTGTCCATCGCAGGGGCAGACGCAGAGTCGCCTCCCGCGAAGATCCTCGACACTTCACTACGCAGACGCGCCGGATCGACCGTGTTGACGTCCTGGCCGTCGACGGTCTCGTATCCCTCGATGGGCAGGGTGTAGAAGTCGATATTCCCACCCGCGAGAGCGCTTGCCTGAGAAGCGAATCGGACGGGATCCATGGCGGAATCGATCACCACGTCCTTCTTCACCACGTCGGCCAGTGCCGTCATCTTCGGAATGTTACCGATGACGCCTGAGCCCTTCAGGTTGGCAATCACCGCACTGATGAATGCCTGCTGCCGATGGGTGCGATCCAAGTCCCCGTTGTCGAGACCGCGGCGTTGACGGACAAACGAAAGTGCCTGTGACGCATCGAGAGTCTGAACCCCCGCCGGGAAGTTGGCACCCGAGAAGTCGTCCTGCACCGGATTGTTGAGGCACACCTGAACGGGGCCGATAGCCGAGACGACGTCGTAGAAGCCCATCAGGTTCACTTCGGCAAAGTGATCGATCGGAACCTTGAGCAGATTCTGCACGGTGGTCAATGTCGAGCGCCTTCCGACTTCCCGCGCTTGCTGTTCTCGCGCAGCAGGATCCGTCACACCGTCCGCTACGAGTTTGGCGTCCGCGTCAGCCTTCGCCATTCCGTAGGCTTCCTTGATCTTGGCCATTCCGTAGCCGGGCACCGCGACGTAATCGTCGCGTGGGATCGCCACCGCACTGGCCTTGCCGCCGTCGCCCGGAACATGGAGCAGGATAAGCGTGTTCGTGTTGTACCCACCCACGTCGCTGTCCCCCGCATGCAACTTGTCGGTGACGAACTCTGCCGGCAGATCGCTGCCGTCCATCGCTTTACGACTGTCGAGCCCGATCAACAAGATGTTGGTATCCCCGCCTGGTGAACTGCCGGCGTCGTCACCGAGAGCGGAGAGCGCGTCCGACCGGTACAGCCCCGACGTCAGATCCGACTGCACGTACCACCCGATTCCGACGCCCACCAGAATCGTCGTCGACAGGGACGCGGCCGCCAGCTTGCGCCCCACCGAGAGCGTCGACCGCTGCGGTTGACGCCTACGCCTGTGCCTGGTTGCCGAGTGTCGAGGTCGCGGTTCCACGGCCGACACGCTATCCACCGTTCCTGAGTAGAACCTGTCGATACCGGACACAGCTGGTCATTCGCTGAAAGAACGCTGAGAATGAAGTCCGAATTGGGCAAATCTGCTCTAGGCTCCGCCCTGTGGACCGCCGACGCTTCCTCAGTGCCCTCGCAGCAGCAACTCTGACCGGAACCGCCGCAGTGACCATGGGAACCGCTTGTTCGTCACGTTCCGTCGGGACGGCCGTCGCCGCAGCCGACGAGCCAGCAGACCCCGCCGCTGTTCCGAATCTCCCGCCTGCCTTGCTGCCGCCTCCACCGCCGTCTGCCCGGGTGCCGCTGCCCGCCGGCGGATCGTTGACCGCCCTGCCCGGCGGCGGGGATCTGTTGGCCCTGACGGTTGACGACGGAGCCAGCTCCGAAGTCGTGCGCCTCTACACACAGTTCGCAAAAGACACCGGCATCCGTTTGACGTACTTCGTCAACGGGCAATACAACTCGTGGACCGAAAACGCCGGACTTCTCAGACCTCTTGTCGAGAGCGGACAAATTCAGCTCGGCAATCACACCTACTCGCACCCGGATCTGACGTCAGTGTCGAAGCAGCAGATCGCCGACGAGCTGACGAAGAACGGCACGTTCCTGCGCAACACCTACGGCGTGGATGCGGCGCCGTACTTTCGGCCGCCGTATGGAAGGCACAACGCGACAGTCGATTCCGTGGCCGCGAGCGTCGGCTACACCGTACCCACCCTCTGGTACGGGTCGCTGTCGGATTCTTCGTTGATCACCGAGGAGTACATCCTGCAGATGGCGAACCAGTACTTCAATCCGGGGGCCATAGTGATCGGACACCTCAACTATCTGCCCGTGACCCACGTGTATCCGCAACTGGTGGACATCATCCGAAGCCGGAACCTGCGGACGGTCACGCTCAACGATGTCTATCTGAAGCCGTGACGCCGTGGTGACCGCAGCCGACAACGAGGTTCCGGCCGACAACAGGGCTCCGTCTGTGAAACAACGCACCGAGGCCTGGCTGCTCGCGGACATCACCGAGGAACCCGCCGGACATCTGGGGCCACACCGGATGGCGCCGAAGAAGGAGAAGCGCCACCCGTGGTGGAAGGTGATGTGCCTGACGGGTGTCGATTACTTCTCCACTCTCGGTTACCAACCCGGTATCGCGGCACTGGCGGCCGGCACGTTGGCTCCCATCGCGACAGTCGTGTTGATTCTGCTGACGCTGTTCGGTGCGCTCCCGGTCTAGCGGCGAGTGGCTCGCGAGAGTCCGCACGGCGAGGGGTCGATCGCCATGCTCGAGAAGCTGCTGCCCAAGTGGCGCGGCAAGATCTTCGTTCTCGTGCTTCTCGGATTCGCGGCCACCGATTTCCTCATCACTATGACGCTCTCGGCTGCCGATGCCACGGCGCACCTCGTCGAGAATCCTTTTGCTCCAACCTTTCTCTCCGGACACACCGTCGCCGTCACCCTTGTTCTGCTCGCGCTCCTCGCTGCGGTATTCCTCCGCGGATTCACCGAAGCGATCGGTATCGCGGTCGGATTGGTCGCCGTCTACCTCGCCTTGAACGTGGTGGTCATCTCCGTAGGTTTGTGGCACATCGCGACCGCGCCGTCGTTGGTCACCGACTGGACGCGCGCCATGACCACCGAGCACGGAAACCCGGCGATGATGATCCTGATCGCGCTGATCGTCTTCCCGAAGTTGGCTCTCGGTCTGTCCGGCTTCGAAACCGGCGTCGCGGTCATGCCGCAGATCAAGGGCGATCCGCACGACACGGAACAGAATCCACGTGGCCGAATCAAAGGCGCACGGCGCCTGCTCACCACTGCGGCGCTGATCATGAGCGGATTCCTGCTGACGTCGAGCCTGGTCACCACCATCCTGATCCCAGAAAACGAGTTCCAACCCGGAGGCGCTGCCAACGGTCGCGCGCTTGCCTTCCTCGCGCACGACTATCTGGGTGAGATCTTCGGAACCGTCTACGATCTCAGCACGATCCTCATCCTTTGGTTTGCCGGTGCGTCGGCAATGGCAGGGTTGCTCAATCTTGTTCCGAGGTATCTCCCCCGCTACGGCATGGCGCCGTCGTGGGCCCGCGCCGTGCGTCCGCTGGTCCTCGTGTTCAGCGTCATCGCCATCACCGTCACGATCTACTTCGACGCCGGTGTCGACGCTCAGAGTTCCGCGTACGCAACCGGTGTCCTCGTGCTCATCTCGTCGGCGACCGTCGCCGTTGCCCTGTCCGCTCGCAAGCACGGTCAGCGAAAACTGTTCGTGGGGTTCAGTTTTGTTGCAGTTTTGTTCGTCTACACGACGATCGCGAACATCTTCGAACGTCCAGACGGTGTGAAAGTCGCATCGTTCTTCATCGCCGCGATCATGGTGGTGTCCTTCCTTTCCCGGATCTCGCGAGCCTTCGAACTACGGGCAACCTCCGTCGAATTCGACGAGACTGCACTGCAATTCATCGCCGAGGCAGCCGAGAAGGGTTACCTCGCGATGGTGGCGCACGACGTCGATCGTCTCGACGAGGACGAGTATCGGCAGAAGGAATCGCAGCAGCGCGCCGAAAGCAACATCCCGGAGGCGGAGTCGATCATCTTCATCGAGGTCAACGTCACGGACTCCTCCGAATTCAGCACCGACCTCCTCGTCCACGGCCGACAGCGCGGTGAGCACCGGATCCTCTGGGTCGACAGCCCTGCCGTCCCCAACACCATTGCGGCGGTTCTCCTGCGGACGAGAGACATCACCGGCGTGATTCCCGACGTCTACTTCGAGTGGACCGAGGGAAACCCGATCATGTACCTGCTCCGCTTCCTGTTCATCGGTGAGGGCGAAACCGCTCCCGTGACCCGTGAGGTTCTCCGCCGAGCCGAACCCGACCAGTCCCGACGGCCACACGTCCACGTCGGTTGACGCCGCACTCCCACCGACCGCTCACGCGGGTACCGGTGCGCCGTTGCTCGCACAGCCGGCTTTGTTTATTGCTTCTGGCACAACCGACCTCGGCCACGAGGTTCGAGCATTCTGCGAGAACGCATCCGGTGAACATCTGCAGCCTCAGAAGTCGGCGAATATCAGTGACAAGCCATTGGGAGCAGGACGGGCTTACCGGGGCGGGGAGTCGTTGAACGCGATTCTTCGTTCGATCTATAGTCCGGAGGAGACACTCAGTGGACAATGCGAACATGACGACCGGCGCGCCTGCTCAAACCGTGCACTTTCATCAGAAGCATTACACGGCAGTGATTTCTGGCGCGAAAGTTTCCACCGTCCGCTGGCGCGAAGACATTCACAAAGGGCCGGCAATTTTCATCTTCGACAATCACCCGACCGCCCGCCCCCTTGCAGGACAGGTCACCGCTGTAGAAACGTACGATCTCGCTCATCTGTCGCCGCTAGCAGCTCGCCAGCCACCCGGCACCGACATGACGAATTTCGCAAGACAACTCCGGGTCAACTACTACCCCGAGATGCCTGAAGACGCTGTTGTTCAGGTGGTCGTCATAGCCACTGATCACCAAGGGGATTCGTCACTGCCCACGACGTAGTGCGACCGACCTCAGCCGTCGAAAACGTCTGTTGTACTTCCGTGTGCGTCGAGGTCTGCACTGCCGGCGCCGATCAGGTCGTTGCGGCCCATTCTGGCTGGGTTGATCGGTCCAGGCGCGCTGGCATTCGTCCGAGGTCAGCGTTGTCGTGGATCCTCTGCGACAGGGCCGCCTTCGTTTTCCCACCGATCCAGTGCGCGTTTTTCCTGCTTGGCGGCGGTGTCTTTGCGCGATCCGAGTGATTTTACGGACTTGAGTAGTTCTGTGAGTCGGCCCATGACCGGACCATACTCGACTTTCCGGCGATGCTGACCCAGGGTTGGACGTATTTCCATCAGAGATGCCGTAGGGGACTTCGACGCCGCCATCGACGGCGTCGACAACCACGAAACCCTCCGCCCAGCCCTGCCTGCACTAGCCGCACGAGAACGCACGATCCGAGTGCATGGCGGCGAACTGCCAGCGCGGGCCAACTCGGAGTGCGATTTCGGGACAGAAATGTTCGCGGCCAAACCGCGAGCACGACGGCGGCGACGCTTCGCACGACATCGCCGCGTCGTTCGGCGAGAACACTGGACCTAAGCCGGGAAAATCGGGTGCTTCAGCCGTCGAGATAGGGATAGGTTGTGGTGCGTGAGCGACGCACAAGTGATCATTCTGACCGGCCCACCAGGGGCAGGGAAGTCGACCCTCGCCGCGAAACTTGCCCGCGGTTACAGCAAAGGCGTTCATCTGCACACAGACGACTTCTGGCACTGCATCGTTTCGGGCGCGATACCTCCGTACGACCCCACGTCCGATGCGCAGAACCAGACTGTCATGGATGTGATCGCCGGCGCCGCCTATACCTATGCTCGCGGCGACTTCACCACGGTGATCGACGGAATCATCGGGCCGTGGATGCTCCCCCACTTCCGAACACACGCGACACAGCACCCGAACTTGGCGGTCCACTACATCGTGCTCCGGCCGCAGCGCGACATCACGCTGAAGCGAGCCCAAGCCCGAACCGCGCCAAGCGCCTTGATCGACGAGGGGCCAATCCTCTCGATGTGGGATCAGTTCTCCGACCTCGGCGAGCTCGACGATCATGTACTGGACACGTCGGGCGACGCGGAAGAACAGAGTGCCCAACAAGTGGCAGCGGCCATTCGCGACGACCGTTTCCGACTCTTTGCACAGTAGCTGCTCAATCCGCCGGAAACCGTTTTGTTGCAGGACATCTCGCAGGCCATACGAGGCATACCAGCCAGGGACCCTCCAACCAGAGTGGAAAGCCCTCTTTGGTTCGCCGACTGCGGTCTCGGATTTCGCTGTCAGTCTCAGAATCGGCCGTGAACTGTTGAGACCAAGGCTGTTTCTGAGGCACCGGAGGATGAGACATGTTTCCTTATGTGACTGAGAAATGAGTGCAGATCACCAGCTAACCCTCGTCCGCCGACAGAAAACAGTTCCGGAGCGAAATCGATTTCAACAGTTGTCGAATCGACAGCGTGTCCGAGAAACCCGTCTCACCTTGTGGGGAGTTCATTAACCAGGTCTGACATTTCTGATTCGGGCATTTCATGGCCGCGGGCGGCCTCGCGTGATCCGGTGACCGCAGCTCAGGAACCACCGTCCATCCTCGGTGGTGTCGAATCCTTCTGTGAGGGAGCGGAATGCGATGCCGCGCCCGCTGAGTGTGTGGACGGTGCCGATGACGTGGCGGACACTGCTTCTGTTTGGGCGACGAATACCGATTCGAGTATGTTGCACCCGAACCGACCTACACACGGTCTACCGATGAATTTTGTCGAGTTGACACTATCGAAGGATGACCCTTGGTTTTCGAATCCGGCCACCCGATGATGATTGCCCTCGACATTGACGGCACCCTGCACGTCGCGGAGGACACGAATCCGCTCGCGCACAAAACGATCAGCATCGCAGTGAGATCGGCTGTGCGGGCCGCTGTTCGATCCGGAGCCCACGTCGTGCTGTGCACCGGCAGACTCGCCCCCGCCACACGACCGTTCCTACTCGAGCTCGACATCATGACGGGGTTCGCGATCTGCTCCAACGGGGCCGTGCTGATCGATGCCGCAACCGGGAAAATCGCGGAGCAAGTGGTCTTCGATTTACGCACTCCCATCGCGGCACTACGCGAACAACTACCCGGCGCGATCTTCGTAGCCGAGAACCCGGGCATCGGGGTCAGAGCAACCGGCCGTGTCGACGACGCGGATATGCACCACGGCGAGGTCGAGCTGGTCGATATCGACGAACTTGCGACCACGCCGACCACTCGACTAGCGATCCACTGGCCTGGACGCAGTGGGCAGGAGCTGACCGAAATCTTGTCTACTCTCGACCTCCCCGGCATTCGAAGCCTGTGCTACGAAGACGAACCACTGGCCGACTTGACCGCAGCCGGCGTATGCAAGGCTGCGATGCTGGAAAGGCTGCGCATCGAGCTGGGCGTCGCCGCAACACGGACCCTAGCCGTCGGTGACGGCATCAACGATCTGGAAATGCTGGACTGGGCAGCTCACGGCGTGGCCATGGGTCACGCACCCGCTTCCGTGCTTGCCGCAGCCGACCAGATCTGCCCACCAGGCACCGAGGACGGTCTTGCCACCGCATTGTCGACATGGTTCCGATAGAACATCTGGGCTGTGCGCGGCGCGTCGTGGACGCCTTGGATCTCGGTCATCAGATCGTCGAAACGGAACATCGGCGCTGGGCGGTCGTCCCAGACCCGCTTGAGTGCGCCGGGTTTCATCTGCTCGAAGCCGACAGTCAATGCGCATTCGACGGTGCCGCTGGCGACGGCTTGGCGTGCGAGGAAAAGGGCCGAAGATCCTGTGGCGCCCTGACATCCAGCGGTGGAACATGCCTTGGACGTAGTGGGTGAAGCACTCATTCTCGTACCCGTCGTGTTCTTCAGTGCGGGGTATCACGAAAATGCGTGTGGGAGCGCCTGTTTCGGTCATGGTTATGCCTTCCTGCGAGTCGGTAGAGTCGCTCCCTTGTCGCCATGTCGAGTACTTCTGTCAACTTCGCAATGCCAAACAACAGTCTCGGGTTCAGCACCATATCGGGAGTGCTCGACTACAGTCCCCTTCATGGGACGGACCTGCGGAGTCGGACATGTGGCGGCATCGTGAGTAGAAGCGATGAGTGAGGTTTCTCCGGCCGTCAATCGTTCATCATTTCGCCGCTTCCTCACGGCCGCGGTGATCAGTTCGGCCGGCTCGTCGGTGACAGCGGTGGCGATGCCCATTTTGGTAGTGCAGCTTCTAGACGCGACGCCCTTCGAAGTCGGTATGGTGAACGCGGCTCAGTTGATTCCTTATGCGGTGCTCGGGTTGTTCGCGGGGGTTTACGTCGATCGTTGGCGGCGCAAGCCAATCCTCGTGTGGGCCAGCGTCGGTCGAGCGGTAGCACTCGGCACTGTTCCGCTTCTGTGGCTCGCCGGCCTTCTGCACATCTGGGTCCTGGTCATCGTGTTGCTGTTGTTCGGCTCCTTCTCGGTGTTCGGCTTCGCTGCGATGCAGTCCTTGTTACCCCGACTGGTTCCACGCAGCCAACTGGTGAAAGCAAACGCTCGACTCGACCAAGCCGACGCAGCAGCAACGACATTGGGGCCAACGGTCGGAGGCGCACTCGTAGGCCTGCTCGGCGCTCCCGTGGTGATTGCCGTCGACGCAATCAGCTATTTCGCTGATGCCGCACTCAATTCCGGTCTCGACGTAGACGAGCCGCGACCCGCTTCTCGCTCCCGCAACCTGATGAACGAAATGCGTGAGGGTCTGAGATTCACCTACCGCCACCGCACTCTCAACCCGCTCGCAATATCGACACACGTGTGGTTCCTCGCCAACGGAGCCGCGTTGACTGTGCTGTCTCTCTTCGCCCTCCGCTCACTCGGGTTCAGCGCCTACACATACGGCCTGCTTCTGACGACGTTCGGTGTCGCAAGCCTCCTCGGAGCGTCCAGTGCACATGCGATCGGCACGCGCATCGGACCAGGACGAACGGTCATCCTCGCCCGCTCGCTGTATCCCCTCACCTGGCTTCTCGTTACCTTCGCGACCGACACACTTGTTGGCCATCTCCTGCTTTTCGCAGCTCTTGGCCTGCAGGGCTTGGCGGCAGGCGCGGAGAACGCGAACGAGATGGGCTATTGGCAAGCGCTCACTCCGGATGAGC
This sequence comes from Rhodococcus sp. APC 3903, assembly GCF_030407755.1. NCBI lineage: Bacteria > Bacillati > Actinomycetota > Actinomycetes > Mycobacteriales > Nocardiaceae > Rhodococcus > Rhodococcus sp. APC 3903. Next base: position 100,043 of record NZ_JASDCV010000013.1, on the reverse strand, counting down.
TTCTCGGGCGCGTGAATGCCGCCCGGCGTTCCGTCAACCGCACCATGGCCGCCCTCGGTGCCGTGACAGCAGGCCTGTTGGTCGGCGCGATCGGCGAAGGCCCCACCCTGATCGGCGTCACCATCGTGTTCGCCATCGCGGCAGGCACATTGGCGTCCTCGCCGCTGCGACACTCGGCGCGGGATCTCTGACCTCAGCGTTCAGCGCAGCTCTACCTCCGCGGCGGCCGAGTTCTCTGACAGCGTGTAATTCCTAGGAGCGTCCGTTCCAGGTGCAGGTCATGTTGACACTCGCAGATAGCATCCACGCATGCACGTCGACATCGAGGGCGCCGCCCGCATTGCCCGCCTCGCCGCAGAATTCGACTGGACCTGGGCCGTCGACGATCTGGAACCCTTCTGCGCACAGGCTGGATGGGAGGTCGTTGAATTGGATCAAACCGGCGCCTCGATGCGGACCGGCCTCCGTGTTGGTCAGCCCGAATCGATAATGTTCGGGCGTAACCGTTCGATGCGCTACATCTCAATCTTCGTCTCGGACGTGGCAGATGACGCTACGCCCATGACAGTGGTGCGCCCGCTGCTGGTCGAAGGGTTCACGAACCTCGATGTGGCATTTACCGCACTCCTGGGGACAGCCACGAGCGCCAAACCCGAACCAAAGGCAGCTCTCAGATGGGACCTGCCGAAAGCGGTCATCACACTGAACCGGGGTGTCAGTGCGATCCACCTGCGTCTGAAGAGTCCGGAATATCAAGCATGGATGGATGAGCCTGAACCGGAGTACGAGGACGAGGACTAGCGACCTAGGCCATCTCCTGACCAGGCTCAGTCGAATTCTTTCGCCAGGAACAATATTTCAGCAGAACGGTCAAAGTCGGTACGCCTGGTCGCATCGCACTGTGGCTGGAATGGATCGATGCTGTCGACGGCCTCCGACCAGTCGAATTCTTCCTGAAGACCGGCGAGACGGGGCGGTGCACACGTATGCGCGGATAGGGTGGCTGTAGCGATATTTCCGTGCTACACCTCCTCGTCGGGCTCTAATTGACGATGTACTCGTCGATTTGGTCTTCATCTGCTCGGTATTGAGGGCTTGCAATGTTCACGAAGTTGTCCCGCTTCCCCCGATAGGCAGTGACCACCACGGTAGACAGGTCCCACCGCATGCTGTCCTCCCCACGACGAGGAGGTAGCCCAAGCTCAGTCGACAATCGATCAGTCAGTCCGTTGAACCACACCCCTGGCAGCCCGCTGGATTCAGCTTCCTGTGTACCCAAGCGATCCGTAACGTCGAAGTCGATCGCCTGGACGCTGTACGTGTCTAGACCCGCGGTCCCCCAAGGACCTGCGATATTGAGGTCAATGGTTATTGACGCGCCTCGCTCCCGATGTTCGGTGACGGTCCAACCTGCGGCGAGGGCAAGAGCCTCGACGCCATAGCTGCAACGCTCGGCTTCGGCAGATCCTCGGTCATCCGCGCACTCCTGACGGTGCTGAGAAGATGAAAAGTGGGTCGGACAAGCTCTCACGAAACGCATGATCACCTACGGTTGGACGAGGTTCCGGACGAAGGAGAGGCTTTCGGGGAGCGCTGCCCGCATCGTCTCGATATGACCGGTCGGATATGTGCGGAATGTAACTGGCTGGCGGTTGGCGGCGAGTTCGGCCGCGAGTTTCAAAGCCAGCGGTGCCGGCACCATCTCGTCCGTCAGCCCCTGCCCGAGGAACACTGGCCGGTCGTACCCGGTCGTCGGGATCTCCAGCATGCCGCGAGCAGCAGCCAGCACCGCGGGATCGTCGAGGGGCCGGTTCACCAGATCGCCGATCGTGACGTCGCCGAGGCCCGATGCCATGTCCTGGTAGCAGTCGGTTTCGGCTCGGGTCAGGGCATCCGTGCCGCGTGGTGTCAGGTAGCGATCGATGTCGAGATCGGGTCGCGCCGCCCGGAGTCCGGCCAAGAGGTACGAGACGAACACGGTGCTGCCGGTCAGTGGCAAGCGGGGAAAGTCCGGCCCCACGAGTGGTGCAAGGTTCTCCAGATTGGACGGCGCCCCGGTCGCGACCGCGCCCCGGTAGTCCAATTCGGGTGCGTACCGTGTGGCGATCGCTGCCGTGACCATAGCGGCCTGCCCGCCCTGAGACTGTCCGAGTGCCAACCACCGCGGTGAGAGCGACGGTTCGACCGCACGCGCGGCACGCACCATGTCGATCACGCTGTGCGCCGCCGACGGTCCGTCCAGGTACGCGTGGATTCCCGGCGTGCCGAGCCCCACGTAGTCGGTCGCGACGATCGCGTAGCCCTGCGAGAGCCAGTTCGTGAGGTACGGACTGCCGACGGTCCCGGTCACGGTGGGAGCGCACTGGTCGGAAATACCTACAGTGCCGTGAGCCCACGAGATGACCGGCCAGCCGCCTTCGGGTGGATCGCCGGGGGGCAGGAAGAGCGCGCCCGTACTCAACGCGGGCTGGTTCAGCGGTCCCGTGGACCAGTACGTGAGCTTTGATGCGTTGGCGGCGCCGGGAATCCAGAAGGAGTGCGGCAGGGAAGTTGCCGCGGTCACTGCGCCCGGCGTCGTGATTGACGACGGTTCCTGCGCGTGGACGGGCGCGGTCGAAACGGCCGCGGAGGCGAGCGCGATCACCATCAATGCTTGGCCGAGCCGTCGTCGGATCATTGCACCGCTCCCCGGGTTCATCCGCGTGTACGCCGACTACCATTCTGCGCGATCCGGAGGTGTCGGTATACCGGTTCGACTATCTTCGGGTGCCGCTCCTGCAGTCGAGGGGCCAGCGGACTGTGCGCGACGAAGAACTTCAAGCCGAGGTCAGCCGTGTGCATACCGAGAATTATTCGGTCTACGGTGCACACAAGGTGTGGCTGGAAGTGCGTAGTGAGGGCATTGATGTGGCACGGTGCACGATTGATGGGTGTCTTCGGGCTCGAATGCGCACGAAGAGGCATGACCAAGCGCACCGCCATCGCCGATCCACAAGGACATCGCGCGGACGATCTGGTGCAGTGAGGTTCAACCCTGTGACGCCAAAAATGTTGTGGGTGAGCGCTTCAAGTGTTCGGCGACTCGGCCTGAGAGGAGTGAGTATTCATAATCGAGCCGCGTCCAACCCGTCGGACGCGGAACATAGACACCACCGATCACGCTCTCCTGCACCGAAAATTGTTCACGCGTGAGATCAATCTCCGACCCGTCTGGTAACCGGTTCCACCAGTGAAAGTCCACTCGTTCACCTCGAACGTGCACCTCGCCGCGAACCAGGTCACCACCGAAATAGTCGTGCACCACCACCGCAGTAGTCGCACATTGCCCGCGCGCGGGATTCTCCTCCGACCAATCCCCGATGTCTTCTGGAGCGCACGTATCGGGTCCCCATGCAGCGTTCAGTGCTTCGGTCACGCGGACCAAGGAGACGGAATCCATCGACGAAAACTACCATGCAACGTGAACGGCATTTCCTTAGGGAATTCAACTCTGGCAGAGAACAATTGCATCCGTTGCACCTTGCTGCGTCTGCTCCCTTAATGCCGAAATCACAGCTCGCGCACGATAATGGACGACATGGCGCAGTACTGGAGCGAGTATCCATTGTCCGAGGTCGACGGTCAGGTGCCCAGTGCCCTGCCTGTGGGTCGCTACGTCAGCGTCATTTCGAATGGACACGGAGCGCTGACCGCGTGGGTTGCGGGGCCAAGCAGGTGCTACAGGACACCGCATCCGGCATCCGCGCACCCGCCCGTACGGGTTACTCGCGGTGACCCGAGCAGGGAACCCGAGGAAGTCTGGTTCGAGCCATACACCGAAGAAGACCTGCGGATGGTCAACGACGACGTCAACTCCTACCTCGCGGAGGCCGGAGTCCGGTTGCAACCCCGGGGGTACAAATGGCACGTGCTGGTGCCTGAAAGCGTTCGCGATGGCGAAGAACTGGAATACGCGCTGCGTGAGAAGAACCAATACATCGAACCGGCCGAAGTCCTAAGAGCAATAGAGCGATTGTACGAATCACTGGTCAGCCAGATACCGCCGACTTCCTGACCAGTCTCGCCGGTCTACGGTCTCAGCCAGACCAAATCTGTTGCACGATCATCCACAGCCACTCACGGACAGGCTGAGGAAACGGGCTCCAGTACAACCACCAATTGTCCACAACGAACCTTCCTCAATTGTGCTGTTGCACTGAATCAGTGACGACCCGGCGGGTTGACTGGCGGATGTGGAGTATTCGAAACGTGCAGTGTTCCTTCACAGCAATTGCGGTAACTCGAATTCGATCGTTGTCGGAGCCAGGCCGAACTCGGGATATGACACGGTGATCCACAAGGGCCCCTGAGGGGGCGGGCTGAGAAAGTATTCGCCGCCGGTGGTGATGCCGAACAGGTTCTCGGCGATACCACGCCATGAACGGCCACTGTACAACCACGGCTCATTCGGGTCGTCGGGGTAGTCGCCGGGGTGGGTCGAGTTCGCGAGAATCGGCCCGGTGATGGTGTCGACAATGAGTCGAATTCTGTGCGGTTCACCGGGTTTGATCCGGGATCCGAAATTCATCTGCTCGTTGCTCGGCTGGGCGAGGGAGGGCATCTCCTCGGGCGTGGGTTCGTGCGTTACGACATGGAATGCGAGCCCAGTACGAAATAGCTGCAGGTTGGTCAACCGGAGATCGAGGCTGGGGTCGGCGGGGAACGGTAGGGATATGTCGTATGAAGCGCGAAGGTTGGAATCGGCTTGCGGGAGTCGCCGCCAGTCGGGGAGATCTCGGCTACGAATCAGTTGTTCGGTACGAGATCGTTCAGGACGGTTCAGGGCATCGAGCTTCTCCCTCAGTACCGGGTCCGGAATTTGTTCGCCAGCCAGCCGCAAGACCTGACCACTGCGCAGTACGTGCGCATCCCACTGCGGAGTGGACCGTACGTAGGCGAAATTAATACGTTCCGACATCTTGTGATCCTCTCGCCGCCGGGTGTTACAAGATCGTATTCCGCCGCCGACCGGCTGCAGACTCAGCCAGACCAAATCTGTTCCACAATCATCCTTTACGTTGGAGGACCATGGAAGGATGCTGAGATGCGTACGTTGATCGCAGCGGGGGCTGCAACCTTCTTGATTGGTGGTCTTATCTGCGTTGGCTTCGTGCTTTGGTGGCTCGGACAACCGACCCATTGCTCTTCGTACGCACCTCTGACATCGCAGATCACGGATCCGACCAACTTACCTACGATCTCCCTCTGCCCTGGCAGTGATGAGAGCCCGACGCTGTATCTCATCGTCGGGCCACTCGCCAGCGCTGCGGTCGGAGCGCTCACTGGGTTCGTTGTCTGGCGCAGCGGAGTTCAGTTGTCGCGCACCCGGTAATTTTTACCCTTCTCACTACCGACCTCGCGGCCTTGTGCTGAAGCGGCATGTGCTTCACCAACCCAAATTCACCACGTATGGAAGCGATACCGCAGGTTGTCGACTCGATGCGCTCGGCGACGACCTCGACGAACTGCTGTCCTATCTAGACGCCTGATCCGAGGCGATCGTCGATGCCAACTCCTATCCCAAGCGGATTTCCGGGATCTACTACCTCGGCGGTGGCCCGCACGGTTCCGGGTTGACCATCGATATCGCAGCTGATCTGTACGAGGGCAGGGCGTGAATAATGGCCGTAACCCATTCTCAGCTAGGCCAAATCTGTTGCACGATCATCCACAGCCACTCACGGACAGGCTGAGGAAACGGGCTCCAGTACAACCACCAATTGTCCACAACGAACCTTCCTCAATTGTGCTGTTGCACTGAATCAGTGACGACCCGGCGGGTTGACTGGCGGATGTGCAGTATTCGAAACATGCACTATTCCCTAGACGGACCGATCAGGGACTCACTCGTCGAACACAAATGGGCACCACGGCCGCCTGTCAGTTCGCGACAATCACGTCCTCACCGATTCCCGTGGTAATGGAATACGAAAGCGTCAGTCTGACCATCGATTTCGACGAACCAACTAAGCGAGACCCCTCGCTGACGGGGAGCCCGACGGAAGATGCTGCCTTCTACGACCGACCCCGGGCGCGGTGCACCGAGTGGACCGTGTCGATAACTGTTCGCTGAACGACGTCCGGGTCGATCACCTCATCGTCGGGCCCGATCTGTGACGGCTGAAAACTCGTCAGAGCGAACGGTAGGCGGATCATCACCGGCTGGGGTTCAGGAATCGCACCCGGTTGTCGCTGAAGTCGACATCGGGTGCAAGCGCGTCAGGTGCGAATTGCCTGCTCGATATCGGCGAAGAGCCGAACCACGTCAGGGTCCGCGAATGGGACGAGTTGCGTGAACAGAACGCCCGCCGTCGCTCCGTCCGTGTCCACCCAGTAGTAGCAGTTCGCGCCGCCTGGCCAGGCCACTGTCCCGACCGGGCGGTCCTGCGGTGTGCGCTCCTCGTTACGCATACCCAGCAATGACCACGACACCGAAGTGCCTGGTAGCAGATCAATGTCGTGTGATGTTGTGGGATTGACCGATGCTGCCCGCCCGAACACCATTGAATGGCTCTGCTGCGCTGCGGTCAGCATTTCCGAGTCAAGGAGCCTCACTCCGTTAAGGATCCCTCCGGCGCCCAACATCCGCAGGAACGTCAAGAAAGGCGATGAACTGCCCGGCCTTTGGGCATACCGCTGCCGCGTCAGGTCCGCATTTCCCTCCCCGATTGGCGGCGTCGACAACGGGAGTGTTCCGTCACATATCTACCATCAAATTCGAATTTTTGTTAGTAGTTAGTGACTACTAACTACTACTCTCGGCGGGGTGAGTAAACGTGAAGTCAAGCGAATGACCGCCCAGCAGCGACGCGAACAGCTGCTCGCTCTGGCAGCCGAGGAGTTCGCCGCGGGTGGCCTGCACGGCGCGTCGATGGAATCACTCGCCCATCGCGCGGGAATCTCGCAGGCCTACATCTTTCGGCTGTTCGGCACCAAGAAGGAACTGTTCCTCCAAGTCGTCCAGCGTGCGTTCACGCACCTCATCGACGGAATGGACCGTACAGCGGCAGACACCACAGGACCCGAGTCGGTTGCCGTGATGGGCGAGTACTACAACAACAGCACCCTGTCGAACCGCACCGAGTTGCTGGTACAACTGCAAGCCTTCGCCTCATGCGGTGACCGCGAGGTTCGCGATGTGGTGCGCAATCACATGTCCGGAATGTGGACGGCGACAGCCGATCACACGGGTATGCCTCCGGTGGCGGTGAAAAGTTTCCTCGCCTACGGCATGTTGCTCAACGTCGCCGCGGCGCTGGACATCGACGACCTCGACACCGAGTGGGCGCGCGGCATCCGCACCCGCATCCATGCCGGACTGTTCGATCATCTGGCCGAGGAGAACAACCAATGAACGCCTCCACAACTCCCGAGACACACCCCAGCGGAACCGCCAAGCGCGGCGACACCAACATGGTGGCGGCACTGGTCTTCATCGCATTGGTGGTCGCAGCAATCGGAAGCTTGGGAGCGCCCCTCATCACCTCCGTAGCCGAGGACTACGACGTTTCACTGTCCACTGCTCAATGGACGTTGACCATCACACTGCTGACAGGCGCTGTCGCCACCCCGCTTCTCGGCCGCCTCGGCGCCGCCCACCGGCGGCGAAAAGTCGTCCTCTCCACTCTGACCGTCGTGGCGCTGGGCAGCGTGGCGACCGTCGTGCCCGCACCGTTCGTCGTGCTCCTGCTCGGTCGGGCAGCACAGGGGATCGGATTGGGCCTGACTGCACTGATGATGGCCACCGCCCGCCAACACCTCCGGGACCGCGCAGAGGGCACGATCGCAATGCTGTCCGTGGCCTCCACCGTCGGCATCGGCGTGGGATACCCCATCGCGAGCTTGTTGGTCCAAGTTTGGGGCGTCCGCGCGGCATACCTACTCGGTGTCGTGGTCGCAGTCGCCGCGCTGATCACCGCCGTCGTTGCACTCCCAGCTGACAGTACGGCCGCACCGGACAAGGAGTCGGTGGACTGGTGGGGAGCGTCCCTTCTCTCCGTCGGTCTTGTTGCGGTGCTTGTAGTTACGAGCCAGTCGAGCTGGTGGTCGAGCAGGCCGATGGTAGTCGTATCGGTCCTCCTCGGCGGGGCAGCGGTGTTGGCCGTGTGGGTCGCCGTCGAGCGGAAAGTGGCGCATCCGCTGGTGGATCTGACCGCGCTGCGGCACCCGGCGGTCGCTGGCGCCAACCTGATAATGTTCGTCTCCGGTATCGCCATGTACTTGCTCTTCACCCTGATCACCCGCTTCGTTCAGACTCCCCCGGAGGTCGGCTACGGTTACGGGCTCAACGAGGTCGAGGCGGGCTTGGTGCTGGTCCCGTTCTCCGCGTTGGGTTTCGTCGCAGGACGTGTAGTGCCCAAGGCGCGCCGCAAGGTCAGCCCATTTGGTCTACTCATCGCCAACGGTGTCGTTATCGCCCTCGCGTGTGTCCTGTTCGCCACCGTCCGCGACATGGGCGTGGCGTGGCCGATCGCGATCATGGGGTTGTTGGGCTTCGGTGTCGGAGGCTTCTCCGCCGTGATGCCCCAGGTGATCCTGGCAGTTACACCCTCCGAAGAGACCGCGGCCGCGATGAGCGTCAACCAGGTTGTGCGTTCGGTCGGCTTCTCCATCGGTAGTGCCGCCAGTGGTGTGATCTTGGCCGCGCACACAGTGACCGGTTCCTTTTCCCCAACCAACTCGGGCTACTCGACCGCAGCGTGGACCGCATGCGCTCTGGCACTCCTCACCATCGTGCTCGCTGCTGGAATCAATGCCTCTCGGAACAACCGGCCACCGTCGCAGTGAAGAACCGAAGAAGCAACACAGTGACCGCCGGGAGATAGCATCGCGCTCGCCGCACTTCCGACGAAGTCTTCTTCACCGATCCGCCGTTTTGGCCATCGCGAAGAGAAATGAACTCCCGAAACTCTGCTGTCCACGGCGCTGTAGCGCGTTCGGCGTCCTTGTCAGAAAGCGATCGCAGCGCACGCACCTCGGCGGCCGTGTTCGGTGCCTTCTGGTGAAGAATTTGCACAAACGCAAACCATTCGTCAGTGAGACTCGTTGCCGGTGAAGGGTGTCCGGCACGTCAAAACTTCCTCGTGAACCTTCTTCAAGCAGTCTGCTGTACCGACTCAGCGACGACCCGGCAGGTTGACTGGCGGTGTGCAGTATCTGGAACGTGCACTATCTCCACATGCCCGTGAAATCGGTTCCACACCAATCGAATAGCTTGTTCGTTGAGAATCCACGACATTCAAAGCCGTTACACAATGCCGCCACAACACCACCCAACTGACCGTCGGCAGACCGCTATGCTCGGCGCCATGGTGATCTCGGTACTGGGTGCAGGAATGATCGGCGAAGCCCTCATGTCGGGCCTGCTGCGCGGTGGACACAAGCCCGAAGATCTCCTGTTCACCACGCGTCGAGCCGACCACGCACAACAGCTGACCGCCAAGTACGGCGTGAAAGCCGTCGAGACACGGGCGGCCGTCGAACGAGCGGATGTGCTGGTCGTAGCCGTGAAACCGCAAGACATCCACGTGACGCTCGAAGAGCTGAGCATCGCAATGACAGCCCACAAGCTCCTTGTGACCGTGTGCGCCGGCCTGCCCACTGCACTGTTCGAACACCGCCTCGGCGACGTTCCGGTCGTCCGGGCCATGCCGAACACCCCCATGATGGTGGGCGAAGCGATGAGTGTTCTCGCCGCCGGCCGGCACGCCACCGCCGAGCATGTAGCCACCGTCAAGACCATGTTCGAGCACGTCGGGGAGGTCATCGAACTGGCCGAGCCACAGTTGGACGCCGTCACAGCACTGTCCGGGTCAGGGCCGGCGTACTTTTTCTACCTCGTCGAAGCGATGGTCGACGCCGGGATCCGGCTCGGTCTGCCGCGAGCGATCGCCGAAAAGCTGATCATTCAGTCGGCCGTAGGTTCGGCAAAGATGCTCGCTGAGTCAGACGACAATCCGAGCAGTCTGCGCGAAGCGGTCACTTCGCCCGGAGGAACGACGATCAGCGCGATCCGCGAACTGGAGAATCGTGGAGTTCACACCGCCGTGCTCGCGGCGATCGCCGCCGCTCACAATAGAGCCGCAGAGCTAGGTAAACAGCACGACAACTGAACGTCCCCCACCGCCAAATTGCCGCAGTGACCGCGAGTTCGCCCAGGCCGAAGCCACCCATCTGGGACAGAGCGAGTGCGCTAGCGGCATCTGGTCCACAAGTACGGCAGTTCATTGAACCGACGGTTCCTGCGCGGTGGCGCATAGCTCGCACAGTGAGGACCGAACTTCAGTCGACAAAGCCAACAGGGCGCTCAGGTGGCTACTGCTGGGATGGGGCGTGGGCAATGTTGCCGTGTGGTGGATCCACCTCGCCCGACGCAGAAGGCGTGAAGTCCAGGTGTCGCTGGTAAGCCCAGGCCCCTTCGGGAAACGGACCTGGATTGATATGGGAGGCTTCCTCGCCTACTGCTCGCTGGCATCCCTCTTCGCAATCTTGATCTGGTACATCCTGGCTCACAGATGATGACGTCGTTTACTTATCCCGAAACAACCCACCACCGGGTCTGTAGCCCGACATCGAAAACCCGCCAGACGGAAGTGCCTACTGTTCGCCATACTTCGTGCATGCGCAAAGGGACACGGCTGTGGCCGACGAACGCCGTCGCAGCGTTCGTCATGCTTGTGATCGCCGGAACACTCGTCGTGGTGTCCATCTACGGCGGTCTCTACTACTCGCGTCACCGGACACCCACTGACGGATTCCCGATCAGTCTCACCTACCGTCACCGGCACTACAACCGCAACGGCGACCCCGTCGCCGACATGCCACGACCTGCGAGTGGATACGACTACTCGAAAGTCGACCACATCGACGACGAGAACATCGACCTGTACGCCGCAATTCGGCCGGGACGGCCCGTCACCACCAGCCAACCCGTCACCGTCCTTGCGCAAGGAGCGAACGGGATGTTCGTCCCGTACACGCTCCAAGGCGGTCCCTGAGAACTCGACGCAACGAACCGACGGTCTACCCCACTGCGCTCTCCCCGCACTCACATCATCCGGCCAATTGCCGCGGGTTCAGGATCCGGGTGAAGTCCTCGATCGGCGTTTCGGCGGACCATCCGTGACAGATGGATCGGTTGATTTCCAGCGCTACCCCATTCCCTGACTGACAATGAGCCAAGGGTCACCGTCAGACTCGCGGGCGAGCATGTACCCCCACGAAGTAGCGCCATTGTGCATCGACACGACAGTCCGCTGTTCCAAGTCGAATTGAGTCAAGACTTGAACGCCCTGCTGGTACCCGGACATCCCGTTACCCTCGGGGACCTGAGGCAATGGATCCCCGACCTCGATGTTCGTGATGCTGACGATGTTGGTGAACCAACTATCCGCACTGCTCTCGTACCGCTGCTCGAACTCAGGACTCAGCAAACGCTTCGCCGCCTCCACGTCATGCGCATTCAACGCATCCAAAAACGCATGTACAACGGTGGTGGGCGACGCATCCCGAGGAACCGAACTCGGGACCGTTTCGGGCGCCGTTGCGTTGCAGGCGCTTATCGAGACGGTGGCGGCGAGCGAAACAACCACACCCACAACCGATCTCAAGGTCCACCCCCTTCTGAAAACCACCATCTCCGATCGCTCACTTCTCAGCACGATGTCGGCGACCACTCGTCAGCAAGCACAGCGAATACCACAGTGTCGGTCCACTCGCCCTTGACCCACATATCCTCCCGGAAATGGGCCTCCCGTCGCATTCCCACACGACGTGCGAGCCGCGAAGAAGCATCGTTTCGCGCATCCATCTGCGCCCTCACCCGATGCAACGACGGTGATGCGAACACGAGATCGAGCAACGCGGTCACCGCTTCCGTCGCGAACCCCTTCCCCGCAACCTCGGGGGAAAACACCCATCCGAGTTCCGCAGAGTGTTCGGTCCCTTCGATCGACCATGCCCCCACATTGCCCACCACCCGGCCCTCATACTCGACGACAAGCGCCAGATCACCGTCGCTGAGGCTTCGGCGCGAAACCTTCCGCTCGACCACCTTCCGCGCATGTTCGATCGTCCACGGATCGTCAAACAGAAACCGACACACCTCACGACGGCTGTAATAACGCAGCAGATCGTCCACGTCATCTGCGCGGTATCCGCGGAGCACCAACCGCTCAGTGCTGACCGGCTCGAATACCTCGGACACAGTCATGACGCCGCCTTCCCCATCGCTTCCCACACGCCCCCTGTCAGAGCACAGAACTGGCGGCGTGATGCCGGAGCCCTGATAGAACTGTCGCATGCCGCTTCCTGCAAAGTTGTTCGCCGTGACCGTCGACTGCCCGCAGCCCAGAGAACTAGCAGAGTTCTATAAGAAGTTCCTTGGTGGACAACTTCGTTCAGCCAACCCGGATTTCGTAGTACTCACGAGTGAACAGGATGTCCGCATTGATTTCCAACGCGTTGACAATCATGCACCAGACCTGTGGCCCAACCCGGACGCGCCTCGTCGACTTCACCTCGACTTCAGCGTCGACAACCTTCCAGAAGCCGAACAGCAGCTGCGCGATCTCGGTGCAGAGCTTGCTTCTCACCAACCGGGTGATCAGCGGTTCCGGGTCTTCCTCGACCCTGCCGGGCACCCGTTCTGCGTCGCCTCATCTCAGGTCGCAGCAATGATCCCACCCGACGAGGACCCGAACGAGTGAGCTCGAACAACCGATCACGACCGCATGCGCACGATAGACCCCGCGACGCCAAAGCCCATCTCAGTCACAATGGCCGACCTGACAGAAGTGGTTTCGTCATGGTCGCCGGGGTCGTCTCCTGCAATGTCGTCCTCGGGAGCTTCCGGCAGACCTACTGCCCACCTGAACTTCTCGGCCGCGTGGTCGCGACGAGCATGTTCGTCCTACACAGCAGCATCCCCTCGGTGCCCTCCTGGCCGGGGTTTCTCGGCGACCGCGTCGGCCTAGCCTCAACCATGTGGATCATGGCAATGCTGATCGCCCCATGCGGCCTCATCCTGCTGGTGAGCCCCATGCGAAAGCGACGAGACCTACCAAGCCCTGCCCGCGACATTCACCCCTGAACGTGCGAGATCTTCATTCCCAGCTCAGCCGAACTTGCACCGCAATCATCCACGGCCACTCTCGGACAGGTTGCGGAAACGGGCTCAAGCAGAACCACCGTATGTCCATCAGTGAACTCCCCAATTATGCTGCTGCACTGACTCAGTGACGACCCGGAAGGTTAACTGGCGGATGTGCAGTATTCCGGAAGGTGCAGTATTCCGGAAGTTCCCGTGGGTGTCGGACTGCAGTGGGTTTGAGTGCGAATTTCTTTGTCCCTCGTCATGCCGCTGACTGACTCCTGAGCTCAGTGCTGACCGTCGCTGTTGGGTCGAGGTGCAGCCGCCATCTCAGGTGCGGAGGGCATCGGTGATTGCTGCACGTAACGGATCATGTCTTGCGGCGAGCTGGTGAGCCGGGGCAGTCCAATGACTAGGAGGGTAGAGCCAGACGGGCATCCGTCGGTACCGCTCGGGTTCCCATTCGTAGCGGGGCCAGATGTGAGTGTGTAGGAAATCGTCTGTGTTTCCCAGAATCTCGATGTTCACCCGCCGAAAATCGCTGTCCGTCCGGAGGCAGGCATTTTCTACTGCGCAGGCGAGCCGATCGACGCTCTCGAGGTACGTCAGCCGGCGAGGTCGAGGAAGGTCACTCAACCGTGTGACGGTGAGGTCATCTGTCAGAAGGACACAGTATCCCGGCAACCACTGGACGTCCCCGATCACAGCGAATGCCTCCGGCAGTGATGTCAGCACGGTCGGGTTCTGGCCCTTGAGAGCGGATTCCACTCGTCTATGTCTCCAGTCAGTCACCCCCCGATACTGTCTGTCACCCTCGAACAGCACCAACCCACACCCCGCCAATTACGTCAAATGCGAAGTTGCGTCAGATGCAACATTGATGCATCCGTTCCCGCCGCACCTCAAATCACACTTCGGACGCAGTCGGCACGGCCTCAACTAACTCAGGCTTCCTGCGCCAACGGCAGCCGCAAAATACGACCTATGTTGCATCTGTATCGAATAAAGGCACCTTAACGTCATCGGCGGTCTTGTCGATGCGCAAACCTTTGAATGCTGGGTGTCTGAGTCCGCCGTCGGTGCACTCCCGGTATTCCACTTCGCACGCCAAAAGCCGTCCAAATCCGCGGTACCAGACCTGGCCTGATCTTCTGCATCGCCCGTTCACGGACGGACTGACGTAGCACGATAACGGTAGCCATCCTGGTGCGCGTAGGAACCGTACTGCGCAACAAGATCCTCGTATTCAAGGTCCACTAGCTGGCCTGGAGTCAGGACGCGGTACCCAGTCGCCACAATCTCGGAGTAGAACACCCAACAACCGCCGGGAATTTCGGCTGCGTCGAGTACACCCCAGCCCTCCTCGGCGTGGAACTCACGGACGACCGCTTGCCCGGAGCGGCGGCGGGTCCTCGAACGTGGTTTCGGCAACGAGGTCCGAATCCGTAATCTCAGTGATGGTGCCGTCGGGATCGATGTTCCAGACTTTGGCCCCGATGACTGTCGGCTCTCGCCCCGGAAAGCTCTGTGGGCCGAAGACCGAGATACCGGCCGCGATGACCGCCAATGCCGTCAGCGCATATCCCCATCGCCGGGAATTTCGGGAGCCCATGGCATGGACGCTACAGGCACCATTACGCCTAGTAGGGGGCTGCTCGAAGCGTGGGTCGTCGAGCACGGCGTCGATGCGGCAGTCCGCAACAATCTGCGCGATTGCCGCTCGTCCGCAACGATGGTGGCGAAATGTGGAACATCGTCGTTTGTTCCCTGGAGCAGTGGGTGGCCGCAATCTCGTCTTCCACGCATCCTCGAGTGCAGCTCGTAGAACCGGTCCCGGTGGTGGCCGAAGGAAGGTACGAATGCGCCACGCGGTGATGCCGAGGGCAATGACGATCGCGAGAGCGAGCGCCTTGGCTGGATATAGGCCGGCCGGCGAATAGCGTCAGTCATGATCGGGTTTTTCCTTCTAGAGATTCCCGGTCTGGAGCCTCGCCGGTTGTCGCCGGTGGGGCTCCTGCGTTGTGTGGGTCAGCTCGTTACGCCGCGTTAAGAACCTGAAAACTCGGTGAGCAAACCTTCCTTTCCCAGGTGAAGCGGCGGATTATCGAAATGGCCGCGCATCTGGTTACCGCGCGGCATGTCGAGCGCGCCTGAAGGCACAACGGGCCGGGAGGTCACATGCTGCTACATCAATCGATCGGGTTGGAGCGCTTCAACGAACTACCGCGACAGAAGGCGGTTCACGCATTGTTCGAGTGCTGCTGCTCTCTGACGTGGGCCGGGTGGGTCAGCGACGGACGTCCGTTCGCCGATCACGCGGAGATCCTCTCGCGCGCCGAGGACGCGATTCTCAACCTCTCGGACGAGGACGTCGAGCGAGCATTGCAATGCCATCCACCGGTCGGCGTCCGTAGGAACAGCGTGCCGTCCCACCTCGAGCAATGCTCGATCTGGGTTCCGGACGACGCCGTCATGGCAACCATCTATCGCGCCGGCGAGGAGTACGAGCGGAACTTCGGCTTCCGGTATCTGTGGTGTTCGCACGGCCACGACGCCGACGACCTGCTCGAGAACATCGGCCAGCGCATGTCCAACGAGCGGTCCGTCGAGCGCAAGGTCTGCGTCGACGAGCTCGCCAAGATCACGCGGACGAGGATCGAGCGCATGCTGGGACCCGAGGACGGTTATCCCGAGTACTGAAAAGAAAAGCGGGTGCGGCGCTTTCGCGCCGCACCCGCTTTCATGCTCTGAATCGATCAGAGATCGAACTCGGCCGGAGAGATTCCGACTGCAAAACACATGTCGCGTACGACGCCGCGCTCGTGCTCGTCGAAGTTGCCGTCCGCGCCGCCGATGATGATGCCGATCTGGATGACTGCGCGGGCCTGATCCTGCTTCGACTTGAGCTTGGCGATGGTCGCGGTTGCCTCGACCTTGCCGAACTCGTAGTCCGAGGACAGCTTGCTGCAGTACCAGTCGAACTGCTCACGAAGCTCGTCCGGCGGGAAGACCGCGAGCGACTCGTTGCTCATGATCAGCGCGGCGGTCTTCTGACGCTCCGACGGATCGATCGAACCGTCTGCGGCGGCGATCAACGCGCACATTGCCATGCTCGCGTTCTTGAATTCCTTGTTCTGGAACTGGCTGGTCTTTGTCTTGAGCTGGCCGTTCATCTCCTGAGCCTTAGCCTTCAACTGATCCCAGAATGCCATGAGTCTCCTCGAGTATTGCCGCCACACACCGCGCGTGGTCGTACCACCACTCTGCCTGTGCGCTCGGCAATCCGCCATCGGCCACTAGGTGCGGTCGAACACTGCCAGAATTCGCGACTCGGAGATCGGGTCGAGCACGTCCGGGGTGAAGTGCCATTGCGTGCGGGTCCACGGATCGTGAACCTCCGTCTGCCCTGCTGCCGAAAGATGTTGGCACCCCTCGGACAGCGCGGCGACGGATTCTTCCGCGAAGTTCGACTCGTCCTCTCCGACAATCAGTATCGACAAACCGATTGCCGGTCCGCGTTCGGCGAGGAACATGATGGCCTGTGCGTCTTCGGCGGAGTATCCGTGCGGGAAATCGCTGAGGATCAACAGGCGCAGGGAACTCGGGCCATCTGCGACACCACTCATTCGCGCGAGTTCGCCCATGTCGACGGCCTCGGCGAGTGCCCGCAAGCGCGCCGAGATCTCGGTGTGAGCGGTGATGACCGGCCCCGCGAGCATCGGTGCCAGTCGGTCGGTCAGTGGCGTCAGCGAGCCGGTCAGATCGACGACGTCGAGTAGCGGCATCGGGCCGGCGGCCATGACGCGCACGGTGACGGCACTGATCAGACCGAGCGCTGCTTTGCTCGACGTACTGTCCACCCAGATGGGCCGACGCAGTGGGAGCGGGACGCAGTAGGGAACGGTGAGCGTGCCGCGGTCCGGAGCCGAAAGCTCGCCAAGACGCATACCGTCGCTGACGGCCGTGATCTGGGCCGGATCGGTTGTACCCGCCCACGACACCGACTTCCACGACGCCATCGACCGTGGGAGCACGCCGTCGATCACGCCGAGTTCGTGCGCAAGCTGAGCGCTGTCGCGGGCGTGATTGTCCCGCGCGAGTGATACGAGGTCGTCGTGACGCTTCTGTGCGGCATCGCGCGCCGCCACTCCCGCTGCCGAGTTCCGCAACGACGGATCTGCGACGGCAGCGGTCAGATCTTCGTCCAACCGAGCCAGCGCGTACTCGCTGCTGGAGACGAAGGAAGCGGCAGATCGCGAGGCGTCCTCGAAGATCATCCACGCGCGCTCGAGGCCTCGGCCCACCTCCAACGGCTCCACGGCGGAGTCCCACGCGGGCGCGGCTGTCGGAGCTGGTTGTGCCGGCTTGTCGTCGACCTCGACGCCGTGCACCGAGATCAGTTCCGCCAGACCACCCGCATAGCCCTGCCCTACGGCCCGAATCTTCCAGGCACCGGACTTTCGGTACAGCTCCCAGCAGATGACCGCTGTCTCGGTACCTGCGGTGGGGATCGCGAATTCGGCCAGGACCGAACCGGATTGATCGCTCAGGGTGGCGGAGAGCCCGGCCGTGCGAAAGGCTCCCGCAGCCGTCGCTGCCGGATCCACGCTGACGATGCACAACACTGCTGCGGCATCGGGGTGAAGTCGATCGAGTTCCACCCGGATGCCGCTCTGGTCGAGTTGCACTCCAGCGGTGGATGGTTGGTTGTAGAACACGAAGTCCGCGGACGTCAATGCCCGCAGGTTCGCGTCCGCTACCAGCGCCGACACGTCGAACGGCGTCTGGCTCTCGGCTCGAAACGTCACCACGGGCGCCTGCAGCGGCGCGTTCTGTCCGGGAACAAAAGTCATACCCACAGCAGCGAACTATGCCATGGCCGGGCTCTCTCGGTCAGCCTTGCAGGTCCGCCACTACTAGATCGGCCACTGCGGTCATCCCGGCGTCCGTGAAGTGCAAGCGCTGCGCCGTCGACTCCGAGAACAGGCCTTCGAACCAACGCTGATCTGCACTCGCGCACGCGTCGTGCCCGCCGGCGATGCTCGCCGCCGCAATGTCGACAGTGCGCACACCGTGGGCGTGGGCGACCTCGTCGAACTTCGTGTTGTAGCGAGCGAAGTAGTCCATGAACCAGGATGCGTCGGCGTCTGAGAACGGGATGTTCGGCCAGCATCCGCGAGTGGAGATCATGCCGCCCTCTCCGATCAGGTAGATGCGAGCGTTAGGCGCGCGCTGCGTGACCGCGGTCAGGATGCGATCCAATTCTCCGGCAGCCCGGTCGATTCCGGACTGGGCGACGGAATTCGCGAGCGGGTCGTACCGACATCCACGATCGGTTCCCGGTCCCGGAGCGACGCACAGGGGGCCGAGGAAGATGCTGTTGGAGTCGTTGCCGCCGATCGAGATGGTAATCAGGTCGGTGTCCGGGTGAACGGCATCGAGCTGGACGGGCCAGTAGTTCGGAATCAGCTGTGGGGTGTCGATGATGTTCTCGGCGCGTGCCGCGCTGCAAGAGACATCAGCGAACTCGGCCACGTCGAGCGCCCGCGAGATTTTGCCCGCGAAGTTCTCGTACGAACGCGAGCAGGCGTCGGGGTACATCGGTTCCAGCCTTGGACCGGAGGCGCGGGAGTCACCGAGGGCGACGTACTTGATCCCGGTCTCGGAAAAACCTGCCGGCGGTGCCGACTGGGGCACCGAAGCCTGCGCGATTCCGGTGCTCACGAGCGCCAGCACAACGCCTGCGACGGCCGCCGCCCGACCGAGAAGTTTCCCTCGAGTGATCATCTACTGTGCCAAGTCCTCTCGCGCACGGCCGCTCGACTGACGGCTCGACATGCCGCATGAGGTTAACGCACGGAGGGGACAACGATGTCCGGTTCGGCGGACGGCGATCGAAACCACCTACCGCCGAACCGGATTCATCTCGACTATGCAGTCTCGACTCAAGCAGTGAGGAAACGGCCCAGCTGCGGCGCAGCTTCTCCTGCGTGCTTGGCCTGGATACCTTCACCGATGGCCTGCAGCTTCCATTCGCCGTTCGCGCGGTACACCTTTGCCATCACCATTCCGGTGAAAGCCATGCCGCCCTGGAGCGTGTATCGAGCGAGCTCGGAGTTGGTGGTGCTGTCCACGAGACGGCAGAAAGCGTTGGAGACCTGCTCGAACGTGTGTCCGCGGTACGAGGTCACGGTGAAGATCACGGTGGTCACGTGAGCCGGGACCCGCTGCAGATCGACGAGCATGACCTCGTCGTCGCCGTCTCCGTCGCCGGTGAGGTTGTCACCCATGTGACGGACCGAGCCGTCCTTGGACGTCAGCTGACCGTAGTAGCAGACGTCGACGAGATTGCCGTCGGCGTACAGGAGTGCCGAAGCGTCGAGGTCGACGTCGGCGGTACGGCTTCCGAACAGGCCGCTCTTCTTGATCGGATCCCAACCCAGACCCATCTGGATCATGGTGAGCGCGACGCCGCCCTCCTTGCGGAGCGTGACCTTCTGGCCCTTGGTCAGGCTGACGGGGCGTCCCTTGACCAGGCTCACCTCGGGCTGCTGCGCCGGCGGCTGGTTCTGCATGGGAGGCGCCGGGGGTGCCTGGTTGTACGTCGGCTGCTGGTTGTACGCAGGCTGCTGCGCCGGCGGGTAGGCCGGCGGCGTCGGTCCCTGGTTGTAGGCAGGCGGCTGGTTGTAGGCAGGCGGCTGGTTGTACGCGGGCGGGGCCGGCGGAACCGGCGGCGCGTTGTACGAAGGCTGCTGCTGCGGCGACTGGTTGTACGCCGGCGGAGTAGGAGCGACGGACGAGGGCGGGGTGATCGGAGCCGGAGCCGCGACCGGAGTGGGCGGCGGCGGCGCGGGCGCATCGTCGACGGACACACCGTGATCGGTGACCAGCGCGGCAAATCCACCCGCGTACCCCTGGCCGACGGCGCGCACCTTCCACGCACCCTGGCGTCGGTATACCTCGAGCGCGATGACGATGGACTCGGTGGTGAGACCGTCGATCACGTACTCGTACAACACGTTCCCGGCCGCGTCGGAGACCCGAGCGGTGGGTGCAGCGCTGCGCCCGAAGTTCGACGAAGCGTCGTCGAGCGTGATGACGGCGCGAACCTGCTCGATATCGGCAGGGACGCCGGCGAGCGAGACTCGGAGTGAGGCAATGCCACCCGGGTTGGGCACCAATTGCACGCCGGGTCCGGTCGGCTGGTTGAAGAAGACGAAGTCGGCGTCGGAACGAACTTTTCCGTTGCTCGTCACGAGGAGCGCAGACAGGTCAGCGGCTGCAGCCAGCTGAACCGACACAACTACATCCGAGACGTCCAGCGGGCCGTTCTGCCCTTTGGCAAGCGATACAGACAACTAAATCCCCTTCATAGAGAGCGTGTATTACCCGAGCGCGGAAGAGAACCACCGCAATATCTCCGCGCTCGCTGCGATACCGGACCTTTCTGTCACAGTAACGGTCGGCCGTTGCCAATTCAGTTCTTCCAGCTCACCGTGCCTCGGCCGGATCGCGAAATCGGAGTATTCGAGCATGTCCGCATCCAATGCGCCGTCACCTGCCGAGATCACGACTGCGGATTGATCCAGATCACCCGACTCGACCAGTCTGCGGCGCACCTCTGCCAGCGCTCGTGACTTCGACACGGCGTCGGGCATCGTGTAGATCTTCCGGCCTTGACGCGAAACGTTCCAGCCCCGCGTCACGCACCAGTGATTCCATTCGGTTTCGAATTCACTCGGCATCACGGCCAGATCGACGACCAGGTACGGAAACAGGTCGTCGGCAACACGAATGGAGCTGACCCAGCTCGAGTCGATCCGCGATTCCAGTTCCGCCTGAACCTGCGGCAACTCGGCGCCGGACTTGCTGGTCGAACGGTCGATCTTGTTTCGCCACTCGCGATCGGCTTCGCCGTCCACCAGGATGTTTCCGCCGTTGCTCGTAATGGCGTACTTCCACGGTCCGCCGGGAAGATCGATCCGCTGGAACTGTGCGATGGTCCTGGTGGTTGTCGGAATCACCGGAACCCGCGAGCTCAGCGCGGTCAGCAGTTCGATCGATTCGACGCTCATGTGCGAGAGCGGACCGCCGTTGTAGTACTCGACGCACAACGGGCTCGGCGCCGAATCCAGGTCGGAGCCACTGGGATCGCCGCCGATCGCGGCCTGCGAATAGATCATCGTGCGGTCCAGATCCGTAGCGATCAGGACCTGGGACGCAGCGGTGTCCGCACGGCTCACGTGATGTCCTTGATCAGCCCGACACACGAGTAGGCGAGGTCGGGTACCACCTCGACCGGAACCCCGCGGGCCTGCGCCAACAACCGGATGTGTGCATGCTCCGGGGCGTCGAGTTCACGCACCAGAACCTTCCAGGGGAGCCGGCGCAGCAACACCCTGGTTGTTTCTCCGACACCGGGTTTGACGAAGTTGACCGTCGAGATCCCGTACTCGGCCTGCACCTTCTCCACCGACTCCCAGCCGGCCCAGGTCGGCGTCCGATCGGAATCGAGCACTGCAGCAAGAGAATCCGCTGCGTCGCCGCGAACTGAATCGAACTCGGCCGAGACCACGTCGAGCAACCGATTGGAGACGTCGACGTCGGCGAGGTCGGCGTAGAACTTGGCGCCGTGGAAATCGCCGGGCCCGATGAGGGTGTCATTGAGGACTGTTCGTGAGACCAAGCCGGACACCGTCGAATTGAGGCACGCCGACGCGATCAGGAAGTCGTCGCGGGTTCCGTACGTTCGCACGCAGTGTCCGGGGTCGGCGAGAACAGCCAGATCGGAGTCGAACTTCGCTCCGCCTGCCTCGTGGTACTCCGTCAACGCTGTGTCGAGTTCGCGGGCGATGGCGCCCTTACCTGTCCAGCCGTCGACGAAGACGACGTTCTCCGAGTCGTGATGGTGCGCAAGATAATCGAGTGCGACGGAATCGATACCCTTGCCGCGGACGATAGACACTGCATAGTGCGGCAACGTGAGCCCGCGGGTCTGCTGGGCCCAGCGCCGCATCAGAATCCCGATCGGTGTTCCGGCCCGGGCGAGTGAGACCAGCGTGATGTCACTCCCCCGCTCGGCCAAGACCAAGTCCATCACGGTCCCGACCGCGCGCGCCAACCGTGGAGCGCTCTCGGCGAGCACCGTCTCGAACAGATCCCGGTATGCCTGATCGGGTTGGTACTCGATGGGAAGAGACTCGGCATAGTGCGCCTCACCCGACTGAATACGCTTCTCGCGCACGGATACATCCGCTTCGAGATCCACGTGCGAAAGATCCTTGAGCAGCCACTTCACTTCACCCGGCGCGTACGAACCGAATTCGGGCCCGACCAATGGTTCGTTCATGACGAGCCTCCTGCTCTGGATTCTCGCAGCGCCGACGGATCGGCCCCGCGAACGGTGGCGACCAGGACGTCGGTGCCGGAGTTCCGTAACACCTCGATCACCCCGTCCATCGCCGTCAACCGATCGGTATCGGCGGGCTCGTCCACCACGAGCAAGGCAAGGGCGTCGACCGCCGCGTCAGGCCACTGCGCGTTGTAGACGTATCGGGGTTCGTTCTCGCTCAGTTCCGGTGCCGGAAAGGTGAACCCGCGACGCAGCGGGTATCCCGGCACGTCGACGACGTAGGCGGGTGAACGCGTCGTGGTCTGGTACCGAACCGCTCGCCCAGAGCTTTCCAAGCCCGCGGCGATGCGCAGTGGCAGGTACATCAACTCCTCGTGACCGATCACGATCACAGCACGCGACGCGTCGATCGACGATCCGAGAATGGACACCGCTGCCTCGACGGCGGACTCGAATGCCGCGGTGTCGCCATCGAGAAAACCGTGCCGGCCTCCGTCGGGGACTTGCGCGGGCCACGGCAGATCCATCCGAGACAGCGTGCCGCGGCGATCACCGATCGGGTTGAGATCCGGAGCATCCAGCGCCGTGACGCGCTCGGTCAGGCCGTCGGGCAGGACCGTCGAACCCGAAGCGAGAGAGACGTAGTCGATTCGTACACCCAGTTCCGTGGCCGCGGCTTCGCTGGCGGCTCGGTGTTCCTCGGTTCTCATGTCCACCAGCGAGGCCACGACATAGCGGCTGCGCGGGCATTGCCCGTGCAGTGCCCGGATGGCATCGATCGCGGTGGCGCCGGTGGAGATCTCGTCGTCGACGAGGACCAGTGGCAGGTCGTTCTCGAACAGTTCGGCGGACGTCGGCTGCATCAGATGGCTCGTGGCGTGCGAGTGCCCCTCCTCGAATCCGGCGAGCGTCGCGGCACCTGGTACGTCTCGGCGCGTGGAGTGCAGGTAGCAGTGAGCGTGCAGGCGAGCTGCGACGCAGTGGCCCAAACCTGTTGCGGTTTCAGCAAACCCGAGCACGACGACGTCGACACCCTCACCGAGGGTTGTCCGCACCAGATCGCCGAGGTCGTCGGCAGCACCGATGACCACGGACGGCTCGGTGGGCACGTGCTTTCCCAGCACAGTGGACACCAGCAGGTGAGCGCGACGCGGATTCCGCCGAAGACCCGGGATCACCAGATCAGGCACCGAATGCCCGAGCGACGAATCACAGTGAACGAGGTCCAAGCCGAATTCTGCTGTAGCCCAGGGAACGTCCCGGGACTGGACAACCTCTGTCATCGATCGACCAACGCCGTCAGCAACTCGACGAACGTGATGCCCTTGTTGGTCACACCGAACACGTGAGCGCGGAGCGCAGTCTGATGGGCCCAATTGCGATGCGGCTTCATCTCGTTCATCTTGTTCCGGTAGCCGGAGGCCTGCACTCCCCCGGCATCGGCACCGAGAATGTCGAGGGCATCGTGATATTCCTCGTGCGTGACAGCGGACAATGCATTGACCGCTGCGACGTGCGACGGATGGATGACCGTCTTGCCCTGGATTCCGTTGGCTCGGTCCAGCGCGATCTCACGGAGCAGACCGTCGAGGTCGCGGCTGACGAGATGCTGACGGAACCGGACGGCGTCATGTTCCTCGAACGGGGTGGCGCGCAGCATCGGCCGGAACATGCGTTCGTGATCGGCGAAGTACTCCCACACCGGCCCGGTGATGACAAAACCCGAACCGTCGGCACGCCCGAGGTAGTTGACGATGTCGGCGATGACGTCGACCACCACGCGCACGTCGTAGATGGTCAGATCGCGGTCGCGGCGGATACCGAAGGTGCTGCACATGTCGGTGGCGCCGATGCGGACGGCAAGGATGCGCTCGCGGTGTTGCGCGAGAATCCCACTGATGGTGCGCAATTCGAGATCACGTGTATCGCGGTGAACCAGCGCGGGTGATTCGAGTACCGGCATCGCGTAGAGATGCTTACCCAGCAACTCGGATGCGTCCGCGACGGCGTCGAGAAACACGGGGCCGGACTCGCTGCCGAACTTCGGGATGACGAACCCGGTGAGCGCGGCGCGCCCCTCGGTCAACGACGCGGCGACCTTGTGGATGTCCGCGACTTCACGAACCCGCACGAACAGCAGCATGCCGACGGCGTCGGTGGACGCGATCTTGTCGAGAGCGTCAACCGCGTTCGCTCGCGCCGATTCGACCTCGTGATCAGCGACGGCGTCCTCGAGATCGAGCACCATCGAGCTGACGCCCTCGGACGCACGCTTGACCACGATGTCGGCCAACCCGGCTCGAGTGGCAGGAACGTAGAGAGTTGCACCCAGAGCAATCGCGAGCAGATCCCTCTCGTCGGAATCCGCGAACGACCGAGGCGCATGCAGGAACAGTTGCTCCCGCACGTCATCCTCGAGATGTTGAAAGTGCTGCATTTCTCTTCTCTCTGTAACCGCAATCAAGTCCATGAAACGACCCCCTGTGACAACGCGTCGAGCAACTCCGATCCCCCGATCGGCCCGACCATTCAGTTTTTGCCGGCTCGCGCCCGCATCTTCTCGACAACTTCGGTGATGAACGTCGATACCGAGTCCAGCTGTAATACATACGACCAGTAGTCCGGATGAGTTCCCGACAGTGACGCACTCGCTCGCTCGATCCTTGCTAGTTGAGCATCGAGTACGGAGCCCCACTCCGCCACCAACCCTTGGTTAACAGCGAACATCTGGGCGTCTTTCAGCCGGAAACGAACCTCACGTTCCTTTTGGCTCGGATCTGCCCGAACTGCACGCAGAGTAGCGAGACGGTCCGTCACGGCATCGGCGCACGCTTCGGCGTCGGCGAGGTGAACACGTGCTTCGGCCATCAAAGCCAGTGCATGTTCGGGGTTTCCCGCAGCCAGCGACTGCTTCGCTTCCTTGAGATCGATGTCGGCCTGATCGATATGCGCTCGACTGCGACTGCTGTTGTCGACGAGGTCAGCGGAACTCGCGGCGTTGAACTCGCGCAGCAGTGCGGAGTACGCCGGGTCGAGGCGGTCCACTCGAGTGCGCACTGCCGACAACCTGGTCGAGACCGAGGAGATCGTCATCTCGGCACGGTGCTGGGTCGACGGGGCTTCTGCCAATGCTTCCTCGAGCGCCGATACCGCTTCGCGGACACTCTCGGCCCGCGTGCGGACTGCGTCGGCGCGACCGGATGAGCGCGCGTTGTCGAGCGCTGCAACCGCGTCGTCGAGGTGTTCGGAGGCCGTCACCACCGACGGGTACTCGCGATAGCGCTGATCGGTGGCAGCCAGTTTTTCCCAGACGGCGTTTGCCAGGGTTCGGGCCTGTTGGCCGAGGACGGGAATGGCGGACATCGTGACCGTCGCCTGCTCGAGGTGCGCACGATGCCCGTTGTAGAAGGCGTCGACGCCCTTCGCCGCCTCGACGAGTTCGGCTACCGACTTTTCGAACGCCGCCCGAGCACCGTTCGGGTTCTGGTGGAGTACCTGATCGTTGCCATAGCGCTCGGAGGTGTCGAGGTAGTCCGACGCAGCCTGGAAGCACCGATCCCGAACGGGTTCCCACGCAGCGCGCAACCCTCGCTCGGGATACAGCTCGGCGGAAGCGTCGACTGCTGCCGACGCGATGGTCTGCCGCTTGTCCATGTCGAGGAACGCCGAAACCATGGCCGTCTGCGCCTCCCGCGCACGACTGACCGACTCCCCCACTCTTGCCCCCCGATTGAAGCGCTCCGACCATCTTCCCACCACGATTGAATCCTACGGGTCCAGCACTTCGCTTCTCGGTTCGTAATTCTGCTGTTACGGCGAACACACCGGAACTGCGGTTAGGGTGGTGGAGGTAAACACACTCCCAAGACGACTTCGCGTCGTAGTGGGCCTTGTCTCTCCTCTTGAAAGGACCCCTGAATGGGCGTCAGCTTGACCAAAGGCGGCAATGTCTCTCTCACGAAGGAGGCCCCGAACCTGACTGCAGTGGTCGTCGGCCTGGGCTGGGACGCGCGTTCCACCACCGGAGCTGCTTTCGACCTCGACGCCAGCGCAATCGGCGCAGGCTCGAACAAGAAGGTCCTCTCCGACCAGCACTTCATCTTCTTCAACAACCTCCGCTCGCCCGACGGCTCGATCGAGCACAAGGGTGACAACACGGACGGCGAAGGCGAAGGCGACGACGAGCAGATCGACGTGAACCTCGCAGCGGTTCCCGCCGAGGTCGAGAGCGTTGTCTTCCCCGTCTCGATCTACGACGCAGAAGCTCGCTCGCAGTCCTTCGGCCAGGTCCGCAACGCGTACATCCGCGTCGTCGACAAGTCGAACGGCAACGAGCTCGCTCGTTACGACCTCTCCGAGGACGCTTCCACCGAGACCGCCATGGTCTTCGGTGAGCTGTACCGCAACGGTGCAGAGTGGAAGTTCCGCGCAATCGGCCAGGGCTACGCGTCCGGCCTCGCGGGCATCGCGCGCGATTACGGCGTCAACGTCTGATCTTCGCTCTCGACGAGCTGACTCGGGGAAGGTTCCGCAGTAGTCTGTGGAACCCTCCCCGTTTTCACGTTCAGATGCGGTGAGAGACCGCTTGCAGTAACCACTCTGCATTGACCAACTAGAAAGGGCCACGCTCCGTGGTACTGCGAATATTCGGTTTATCCATCGCAATTTCGATCCTCGCGATGATCGTTGCGTTCATCTACGGCGGACCCGAGGCACTGTTCCTCGTCATCATCCTGTCGATTCTGGAAATCTCGCTTTCCTTCGACAACGCCGTCATCAACGCCACTGTTCTGCAAAGAATGAGTGAATTCTGGCAGAAGATCTTCCTCACCATCGGCGTCATCATCGCCGTCTTCGGTATGCGTCTGGTGTTCCCGCTCGTGATCGTCTGGGCTGCATCCGGTCTCGGACCCGTAGCCGCACTCGACCTCGCACTGAACCCGCCTGCGGACGACGCCGCATATTTCACCAACGGCGAGCCGAGCTACGAAACCATCCTCACCGACGCTCACCCGCAGATCGCTGCCTTCGGTGGCATGTTCCTGCTGATGCTCTTCCTCGGTTTCATCTTCGAAGAGCGTGAGATCACCTGGCTGTCTTGGCTGGAGAAGCCCCTCGCTCGCATCGGCAAGCTCGATCAGCTCTCCGTCGTCGTGGCCGGCATCGTCCTGGTTCTCAGTGGTTCTTTCCTCGCTGCTGACGACAAGGTTTCCACCGTCATGATCTCGGGCGTTCTGGGCATGATCACCTACATCGCGGTCAACGGATTGGGTGAACTGTTCAACTTGCCGGAAGAAGGCGAAGAAGAGGAGACCACCAAGTCCGGTGGTCCCACCGAATTCGCGAAGGCAACCGGCAAGGCCGGCTTCTTCCTGTTCCTCTACCTCGAGGTCCTCGACGCGTCCTTCTCCTTCGACGGCGTCATCGGCGCATTCGCCATCACCGCAGACCCGATCATCATCGCCCTCGGCCTCGGCTTCGTCGGCGCGATGTTCGTCCGTTCCATCACGGTCTTCCTGGTCCGCAAGGGCACGCTCTCCGATTACGTCTACCTCGAGCACGGTGCGCACTGGGCCATCGGCGCTCTGGCCGTCATCTTGATGGTGTCCATCGGCGTTCACATCAACGAGATCATCACCGGCCTGGTCGGTGTCTTCTTGATCGGCGCTGCTTTCATCAGCAGCCTCATTCGCAACAAGCGAATCGCGAACGCAGATCCGAAGTTGGACGAGAACACTCCGGCAACTGTCTGACGTTCTTTCTCGAAACGCCCGCGACCAATTGGTTGCGGGCGTTTTGTTTGTAATGCCTGAATTGAAACTCTCTGCATTCACAGCCGCGCGCCAATTGTTCAGCCGCGCGTCGAATTCAGCCTGCGGGTGAACAATTGCCCTGCGGGTGCGAAGAACCTATTTGTAAGGGAAACCATGAACGAGATAGTCATAGAGCGCGCAGCGGACGAGGACGCCGCGGAAATCCTTGTTCTACAACGCTGTTGCTGGGTCTCGGAAGCAATCTCGAACAACAGCATGGACATACCCCCGCTCCACGAGGACCTACCCACGGTCCGGGCCTGGGTTCAGGAGTCGACTGTCTGGACCGCACGACGCGGCGGTCGGCTCGTCGGGGCCGTGCGAGGCACAGCCGACGGAACCGCATGGCAGATAGGGCGCCTCATGGTGGCACCGGACTTGGCGGGCAACGGCCTCGGCCGACGCCTCTTGCAGCACGTGGAACAGAACGCTCCGGAGCACACCACAAGTTTCGAGCTGTTCACCGGAAGCAAGAGCGTGCGGAACATTCGCCTGTACACCCGAGCGGGCTACTCCCAATTGCCGCCGGACCCCAGCCACATCCCCGGAGTCGTCTACCTGTCCAAGCCGAACGCCATCAACTCCGAGCGAACGGCGATACTGACTTCTGTGGTGAACATTCGCGTCGCAGCGCAGACAGACTTGCCGTTCTTACGTAAGCACGACTCACACATCGCAGCCGAGGAACTCGCGTCAGTGATCCAACGCGGCCGGATACTCGTCGCCGAGGACAGCGGGAAACCAATCGGATGGCTGCGCTGGGGCTTGTTCTGGGACGAGATTCCGTTCATGAACATGCTGACCGTCCTGTCTTCGAACCGCGGCCAAGGCATCGGGCGCGCTTTGGTCACAGATTGGGAAAAACGCATGAGCCGCGCGGGACACTCGCAGGTCCTCACCTCCACACTCGCCGACGAATCAGCCCAGAACTTCTATCGCGCAATGGGATACAGCGACGCGGGAGTTCTGTTACTCCCAGGCGAGTCCTCCGAAATCTTCCTACGCCGAGACCTCGAGCCTGCGCCCGATCTCACCGATCCCCACATTACCCGCGAGTAATATATGGTGGTCGTCACACCGCGATCTCAGGGTGGGGCGTGGCACACCAATGTGGAGGACGAGTATGTCGTCAAGGGTCTTATCTCGCACAGTTGTCGGAGTACTCGCGGTTGCACTGACAGGCGTCGGTGCACCGGCAGCACTCGCGCAGCCGGCTCTTGCCCAGTCCCCTGATGACAGTTTCTACAGCTACGAGGGCGCGGCGCCTCTCTCGTCGTACGCTCCAGGCGCGGTCCTCGAGACTCGCACCGTGCCGTACACCATTCTCAACATCCCGACCCCGATACAGGCAGTGCAGGTTCTCTACCGATCAACCGACGCCCTCGGTCAGCCGTCGGCCAACGTCACCTCGATCCTGCGCCCGGCCAACGCTCAACCGGACAAAGTTGTTTCGTACCAATCCTTTTACGATTCACTGAACCCCGACGACAGTCCGTCGCGGGCTATCGCGGGTAACACCCCGATCGGAGATTGGACGCCGAGTGGGCGTAATTTCAACGTCGGCGGAACCTTCACGTCCATCGAGGCAGCCTTGTTCGGGCCGCTCTTCGCCCTCGGCTACACGATCGTCGTCCCGGACACCGAAGGCCCGGATGCAAACTTCGCTGCCGGACCCGAATACGGGATGATGACGCTCGACGCTCTGCGTGCGGCCAAAGACGTCCCGGAAACCGGAATCACCGACGACGCAGAGATCGCGCTGATGGGGTACTCCGGCGGAGCGATCGCCACCAACTGGGCTTCGATCCTCGCTCCCGCGTACGCACCGGAGATCAACGACAACTTGATCGGTGCCGCGCAGGGCGGCGTGCTGGTCAATCCGGCTAACAACCTTCGCTACGCGAGCGGAAGCATCGGGTGGGGCGGCGTCGTCGGCATGGCTATCGTCGGCGTTGCGCGTTCGTACGACATCGATTTCGGAAAGTATCTCAGTGACCGTGGACGCGACGTCATGGCTCGACTCGAAGACGCGTCCATCGGCAATGTGCTGGCACAGTACCCCGGTCTGACCTGGCAGGAACTGGTCAAGCCCGAGTACGCCGATCCCAATACGGTTCCCGAGTACGTCGATGTCGTGAACAAGATCAACATGGGCACCGCAGCCACACCGACGATTCCGATGTTCATCGCCCAGGCAGCCAACGGCACCATCGAGGGCACCCAACCCGGTGGCCCCGGCGTCGGAGCGGGCGACGGCGTCATGATCACGGGCGACGTCCGTACCCTCGCACGCAAGTATTGCGACGCCGGCCTGCCGATTCAGTACGACCAGTACGACACCATCAGCCACTTCCTCGGCGCCATGCTCTGGCTCCCCGGTGCGCTCACCTGGATCGACGACCGATTCACCGGCAAGCCTGCTCCGTCGAACTGCGCGAATATCGCACCGGGGAACTCTCTTGCGCCGCAGGAACATGCACGCTAGCTGACCGAGACCTCGAATCTACTTCGACGGCTCCACCTCCCAGCGAACGTGAGTCACCAACGGTTCCAGGCTAAGCCGGCTGACGGCGGATTCCAGGAGTCCGTCGTCACGCTCTGCTGCGGCCAATTCCGCGACCACTCGTACGCGGTCGCTGTCCGGGATGTCGAAGGACTGCACTGACCGGAGCTGGAACTCCGGCCTCGAAATGGACTGCACGGTAAGCCCTCTGATGTGAGCTTCGGCGTCACCGTGGCAGGTCACCTCGAAGGTGTAGTCAGCCGGCGGTTCCTCGCGTCCGGTGCGGGCAGGCTGGTGATCCATCATCCGGCCCAACGGCCTCAACAACGTATTCGCCAACATGATCGCACCGGCACCGAACACCGCCACCCAGTACATTCCGCCGCCCGCCAGCGCGCCGACGGCGGCCGTGGCCCACAAGGTTGCGGCGGTGTTCAGGCCGGTGACGGAGGCTCCCTGCTTCATGATCACCCCGGCACCGAGGAAGCCGATCCCCGAGACGATCTGCGCTGCGACGCGCGTCGGATCAGCGTCCGGCCCCTGAAACCCGTACGCGCCCATGATGACGAAGAGCGTCGCACCCAAGCTCACCAACGCGTTGGTTCGCAAACCCGCCATCCTTGCGCGCCATTGCCTTTCGATCCCGACGGCAGCGCCGAGGACGAGTCCGAGCGCTATCCGCACAAGGATGACGTGGATTTCCACGGTGAACTCCTAGAGCCAGGTCGCGAATCGACGGATGAACATTCCCTTGGCCACCTGCGTGACGACGCAGTAAGCCGCGAGAGTGAGGACCAACCACGGGAAGTAGTTCCACGGCAGTGAAACCAACCCGAGGGAATGGCCCCAGGACGTGAACGGGAACACCAGCGCGAAGACGCAGGCGGCGCCCGTGCTGAGCAGTACCGGAAGCGAAGCACGCGACTGGATGAACGGGATCTTGCGGGTGCGGATCATGTGAACGATCAGCGTCTGCGAGATCAACGACTCGATGAACCAACCCGATTGGAACAGCGCTGCATGCTCGGGAGAGTTGGCAGCGAACACGAACCACATCAGCGCGAAGGTCGAGATGTCGAAGATCGAACTGATCGGGCCGATGAACACCATGAACCGGCGAAGGCTCTTGGTCTCCCACTTGCGGGGCTTCGCGAGGAAGTCGTCGTCGACACGGTCCCACGGGATCGTGAGCATCGAGAGATCGTAGATCAGGTTCTGCAACAACAGAACTACGGGAATCATGGGGATGAACGGCAGCAAGGCGCTGGCGACGAGCACGGAGAAGACGTTCCCGAAGTTCGACGACGCAGTCATCTTGATGTACTTCTGGATGTTTCCGAAGGTACGACGCCCTTCGATGACTCCTTGTTCGAGTACGCCGAGGTCCTTCTCCAGCAAGATGATGTCCGCGGATTCGCGGGCGATGTCCGCCGCTGTGTCGACGGAGATGCCGACGTCCGCCGCCCGAAGTGCGGGTGCGTCGTTGACACCGTCACCAAGGAAACCAACCGTGTGGCCGACCCGGCGCAGCGATTCGACAATGCGTGCCTTCTGCATCGGATCCGTCTTCGCGAAGACGGTTGTCCGCTGCACCAACTCGTCGAGGGCGTCGTCGTTCAACGCTTCGATCTCGGCGCCGGAGACCACGGTCCCGACATCGATACCGACTTTGCCGCAGACGGTTTCGGCGACCAGTTCGTTGTCACCCGTCACTACCTTGACCGCGACTCCGTGGCTCGCGAGGGCTTCGATCGCCCCGGCCGCAGATTCCTTCGGCGGGTCGAGGAAGGCCAGCAGTCCGACCAGGGTCATGCCCTCTTCGTCGGCCGTCGAGTACTCGCGGCGCTGCTCTTCGACGACTGTCTTGGTTGCCACCGCAAGCACTCGCTTGCCCTGACCGTTCAGTTCCGCGACCAGACGGTCGACTCGGGCCAGCCATCCCGGCGTCAATTGGTGGGTCACCCCGTCCAGTTCCACCGATTCACAGACCGAAAGGAGCTCTTCCACTGCACCTTTGGTGACGATCAGATCGGCGTCGCCGTGGTCGACCACCACGGAGAGTCGACGGCGCTTGAAGTCGAAGGGAATCTCGTCCACCAACCCGTGCCGACGCGAGATCTCCTCGACCACTTCGGGACCGGCGGCCTCGATCACCGCGTCGTCGAGAAGACTGCGCAATCCGGTCTGATTCACGGAATTGACTGCCGCGAGACGCAATACGTCCTCGGACTTACGTCCGGCAGTATCGAGATGCTCACCGAGAACGATGCGGTCCTCGGTGAGAGTTCCGGTCTTGTCCGTGCACAGAACGTCCATGGCACCGAAGTTCTGAATCGCGTTGATCTGCTTGACGATCACCTTCTTGCGCGACATGTGGAGCGCACCCTTGGCCAGGTTCGCAGTCACGATGAGCGGCAACATTTCGGGGGTCAACCCCACCGCGGTGGCGACGCCGAAGAGTAGTGCTTGGCTCCAGTCCTTGGTCAGTCCGTTGATGATGAACACCGCGGGAACCATGATCAGCATGAACTTGATCAGCAGGTAGCTGACACTGCGCACCCCGACGTCGAAGCTGGTTTCGGGTCGCTTGGACGCCAATTGTGCTGTCATGGCGCCGAAGTAAGTCCGCTTGCCGGTGTGCACCGCGACGGCGGTGCCGCTGCCCGACACGACGGAAGTACCCATGAATCCGATGTTCTCGGCCTCGAGCAGCCGATCGACGTCGATCCCCGTCGACGGTTCCGCCGACTTCTCGGCCGGCATCGACTCACCGCTGAGCATTGACTGATTGACCTGTAGATCTTTGGCCCGGATGATGCGGACATCGGCCGGGATCATGTCGCCTGCGGCAAGCTGGACTACATCACCTGGCAGTAGCTGCTCGATCGGAATCTCAGCCGTGACCACGGTGTTGTTGATCTTGCGAGTGGCCGCGACAGTTGTCGTGACCATGGCCTTGAGTGCCTCGGCAGCCCGAGTCGAACGGTATTCCTGCCAGAACCTCAGGGACACACTGACAAAGATCATCAGCCCGAGGGTGATGATGCCCTCGTAGGAGGGACCGTCTTCCGGGTCTGCCCACACCACGTCGGTCCCGACCATGATCAGGGCGAGGAACACCAGAATCAAGATGAACGGATTCTTGAAAGCTTGCGCGAACTGCACGATCGCCGGTGCCGGGCGGTCGTGGCGGACATCGTTGCGCCCGTATCGCCGACGAAGATCGTCGATCTGATCGTCACGAAGGCCGTTGGCCGTCGTGGTCAGATCTGCGAGAACGGTGCGCGTGTCCGAGGCCGAGTAGTCGACCAATTCCTGTGCGCTTTCTTTTGCCAGGACCGTTGAAGGTGTTTGTTGTGCACTGTTTCTCGTGGGCCGTGGCCGCAATGCGAGAACGGAAAATGACATGACGAATCTCCTCGACTGCCAGCGTGCACGGGACAGTGCCAGTGCATGAGGGCAGCAGAATGCGCTGAACGACAACGGAAGTCGTCAGCGGACGCGACAAAGCCGCGCAGATGAAACCGAGGGTGCGAAGGTCAGAGACTGACGAGCAAAATGCCGGGGTGAGCACCGTCGGTAAGAACAGAAGGATGGGTCGAATATCGACTCGGCGGGTCGTCCACGATGGCCACCTCCTGAAAGTTCGGGGCGTCCGTTGACGCCACACAAAGTACATGCGCACAGCACACGCCAGGAGAACCGAATATCGACGTACTCTCGCCTTCGCCGGAAGAAACCGGCATCAAGCTGCGAAAACACCTCCACGTCCGAGTTTTGGCACTGCACGACGTGTCCCGATCAAGACCGGGAAGCCACTTTGGATCACCCCTTAAGCCGGGGAGATCTGTCCTAACCTTGGGCGTCTCTCGACGTCGTGAGATCAGTGGCCTGTGTTCGTGCAGAAGCCTCACCTAACGAGGTACTGCACCCAGAGGGTAGTTCTCAAATCTGTTGCCTGTCAACCGAGCAACTCAGACGGCGGGCAATCCTGCCCGTGCGACGGCGCCGGCGAAGAGTGCCGTCACGGCGGCACCCATCACGCTCTGATCAACTTCTTCCGGATCCACCGAGTGCTCGAGAACGAGCCCGGATATCAAGGCCATCAACGAGATTGCAGTGGTCCGCACATCGAAGGAATCGTCCACTCCCCATTCGCGGGCACGTTCACCGATCAACTCCACGAGTTGACTGCGCAAGTGGCGACGCTCACGCAAGTACGCCTGAGCGATCTGCGGATCACGTCCGGCGAGCACTCCGAATTCGAGGACGAGCAGTGACCACCCCGGGTCGTCGACCATCCACGTTGCAATGGCCTCGCCACCTTTACCCGCCGCGTCGGCGGGGTTCATCCCGGCGATCTCGGCGAGCACACGGCCGGCCAGTTCGAGAGACCGTTGCGCGAACAGTTCGGCGAACAGATCTTGTTTCGACTCGAAGTTGGAATAGACAGCCCCCTTGGTGAAGCCCGCGCGGCGGGCAACTTCAGTGAGACGTGCAGCACTGAATCCGCGCTCCGCAAACTCTTCCGCCGCAGCGTCGAGCAGTCTTTGCCGCACCACGTCACGTCCGGGGCGGGTTACCGGCGTCCAGTCCGGTTGACGAGATTCAGTCACGATACCTAGAGTATTCAATACCTTGGGTATTGACAAGCTCTTTACTTTCGACAAGATCAGGACTCTTTCGTGACCACTACGCATCCGGCACACGCCGCACCAGACAACAGCTCCACCCACGACGAACACCACCACGACAATCTGCTCGTGAAATACGGCGCACCCAAGGTGATGGCCGCGCTGTTCGTCGGCGTGCTCCTGCTGCAGATGGGCTTCATCCTCAGCTACGTCGCCGCCTTCCATCAGCCGACTCCGCGAGACATCGAAATCGCGGTCATCGCCGATCAGGGCACACCGGACGGCATGGATCAGCAGATCGCCGACAAACTCAATGCCATCGACGGCAGCCCGCTCGACGCTCAGGTGGTCGACAGCACGGCGACCGCTCGCCGCATGATCAACGACCGCGAGATCCAGGGCGCGTTTGTCATCAACCCGGCCGGACCGGACACCCTGATCACCGCGAGCGCGGGCGGCAGCTCCATCGCGACATCACTCGAAGCGGTGTTCACGAAGGTCGAGGCGACGCAGGACCGACAGTTCGTCGTCCGCGACGAGATCCCCGTCGGAGCGCACGACAACCGCGGCCTCTCCGGCTTCTACCTCTCGGTCGGCTGGGTCGTCGGCGGCTATCTCCTTGCGGCAGCCATCGGACTGTTCATCGGTGCGCCGAAGACCCTCCGCCAGGCAAGCGCCCACACGGGCGTGATCGCGATCTACTCGATCATCTCGGGAGCCCTCGGCGCCCTCATCACCTCACACGTGCTCGGAACTTTCGCGGGCCACTGGTTCCCGCTGTGGATCCTGGGAACAGCCGTGGTGTTCGGCACCGCCATGTTCACACTCGGATTGCGCGCTGCCATCGGCGTTCTGGCAGTCCCGCTGGCTATCGCCGTCTTCGTGATTCTCGGCAATCCCAGTGCGGGAGGCGCATTCGGCTCCAACGTGATTCCCTCGTTCTATGCCGCCATCGGCCGATGGATCACACCTGGCGCCGGCACCGAAGGCGTGCGGAGCATCGTCTACTTCAACAACGTCGGCGTCGGCCAGCCTGCTCTGACGCTTTTCCTGTACGCGCTGATCGGTGCGGTCATGCTGTTCGGCTTCACGATCCGCCGTAACCGAAAGTCCACCGACACGACGCCGACTCCAGCTGTGGCGAACGCCGACTAGTCCTAGTCTGAACTCATGACGAGCCTCCTCCACCCCAACGCCTCGCACGTCGCCGAAACACTGATCTCACGGGGTCACCACGGCGTCATCGTCACGCAGCCCGAAGCCACGCACACCGCGGCCGAGGCAGCGGCGGCCGTCGGGGTGGAGGTAGGCGCGATCACCAAGTCGCTCGTGTTCCTTCTCGACGACGATCCGGTCCTGCTGCTGGTCTCCGGCGCACATCAGGTCAACCTGAAAGCCACCGGCGAACGCCTCGAAGGCAAGCTCACGCGGGCGCCGCTGGAAATGGCGAAGTCGGCAACGGGCCAGCCGATCGGTGGGGTCGCTCCGCTCGGGCATCCCACCAACCTGCCCACCTACATCGATACCGCCCTCGAGCAGTACCCCGAATTGTGGGCTGCTGCCGGGCACCCGAACACGGTCTTTCGCACGACCTACTCCGAACTCCTCCGAATCACGGCCGGCCTCGCCGTCGACATGGACTGACGCACTTCAGCCAACCCGGCCCGAACCCACTCAGACGTGCGTCCACCTATAGTTGGACGCACCATGTGCACTGCAACCAGGACCCCGGCCGGTAACCACTGGCGTCGACGACACGTAGATCTGTGCCGCACCGACGCATGTCTGTGTATGCCGAGCGCAGTCACCTCGACCACACCGCACACCTCGAGTTCCAGCCGGAGAGTTCCCGTTGTCTGACAAGCCGAATGCCGTTTCCAGCCACACCACCCCCGACGTCCCCGAAGTAGCAGCGACGCCCGAGTTGTCCACCGGAATCTGCGCCGGTGACTACCGTGCAGCGCTTCGCCGCCACCCCGCAGGTGTCACCGTCGTGACCCTCGATTCGGGTACCGGCCCGGTGGGTTTCACCGCCACCTCGTTCTCGTCCGTCTCCCTCGAGCCGCCGCTCGTCTCGTTCAACATCGCGGAGACGTCGTCGAGCATCAATGCGCTCAAGGCAGCCGAGTCCTTGGTGATCCACCTTCTCGGCGAACATCAGCAACATCTGGCCCAGCGCTTTGCGCGTAGCGCCGATCAGCGTTTTGCAGACGAGTCACTGTGGGCAGTGCTCGACACCGGGGAGCCGGTTCTGCACGGCACCCCCAGCTGGATGCGCGTCAAGGTCGACCAGTTGATCCCTGTTGGCGACCACACGCTGGTCATCGGACTCGTCACGCGGGTTCACGCCGAAGAGGACGACGAATCCGCTGCCGCACCGCTGCTCTACCACGAGGGCAAGTACTACCGCCCCACTCCGTTAGGTCAATAGACAACTGTGCGCCTTTATTAACCGCCCGCGGTTAATAAAGGCGCACAGCAAGTTACAGCGCTACGTACTTGGTATCGAGATACTCGTCGATACCCTCGGTTCCGCCTTCACGGCCGAAGCCCGATTCCTTCACGCCACCGAACGGCGCCGCAGCATCGGAGATCGCGCCGCGATTGACGCCGACCATGCCGGTGTCCAGCTTGGCCGAGACGCGCATCGCACGGTCGATGTCGCGGGTGTAGAAGTACGCCACGAGGCCGTACTCGGTGTTGTTCGCAGCCGCGATCGCTTCGTCTTCGGTGTCGAAACCGACCACTGCCGCAACGGGTCCGAAGATCTCTTCCTTCAGCAGGCGCGCATCGGCGGGCACCTGATCCAGAACGGTCGGGGTGAAGAAGAAGCCGGCTCCTTCGGGCGCCGATCCACCGGTGCGAACGCGAGCGCCCTTGGACACGGCGTCGTCGACGAGTCCGGTGACGGTTGCGAGCTGCTTGGTGTTGATCAGCGGTCCGATGTTGGTGCCCTCGGCGTCACCGGCGCCCACCTTCAAGGCCGCAACCTTGGCGGTGAACTTGTCGGTGAACTCCTCGCGCACCGAGTTGGCGACGTAGATGCGGTTGGCCGCGGTGCAGGCCTCGCCGCCGTTACGCATCTTCGCGAGCATTGCGCCGTCGACAGCTGCGTCGATGTCGGCGTCGTCGAAGACGATGAACGGTGCATTGCCACCGAGTTCCATCGACGTACGGAGCAGCTTGTCAGCAGCGTTGCGCACCAACAACTTTCCGACGCCAGTGGAGCCGGTGAAGGTGACCTTGCGCAGACGCGCATCTTCCATCAGCGGTCCACTGATGGAGGCCGCGTCGGACGTCGGGAGGATCGAGAGCACACCGTCGGGCAGACCGGCATCGGCGAACACCTGACCGAGGAGCTGCATGGTCAGCGGCGTGTCCTCGGCGGGCTTGACGATGATGGTGCAACCGGCAGCCAGCGCCGGTCCGATCTTGCGTGTGCCCATGGCGAGCGGGAAGTTCCACGGGGTGATCGCAAGGACCGGTCCGACGGCTTCCTTGGTGACCAGGATGCGACCGTTGCCGGCCGGAGCCTGCGTGAAACGTCCGCCGATGCGTACTGCTTCCTCGCTGAACCAGCGCAGGAATTCGCCGCCGTAGTTGACCTCACCGCGGCTCTCTGCCAACGACTTACCCATTTCCAGGGTCATCATCAGCGCGAAGTCCTCGGCGCGGGCGTGCAGCAATTCGAAGGCGGTGCGCAGGATCTCGCCGCGTACACGTGCCGGCGTGGCCGCCCAGTCTTCCTGCGCCGCAGCGGCGAGGTCGAGCGCACGGATACCGTCGGCAGCGGTGGCGTCGGCTACCTGGGCGAGTTCCTCACCCGTTGCCGGGTTGTAGACCGCAAAGGTCTTCTCGGCCGGGACGAGCTTGCCGCCGAGCCAGAGACCCTTGGGTACCGAGTCGAGAAGATCCGAGACGTTGGACATGTCAGTTCCCCTGTGCTGCAGTGCGAATAGCGGTCTCGAGGACGGTCAACGCGTCGTCGAGCAGCTCTTCGGAGATGACCAGCGGCGGGAGCAGACGGATGACGTTGCCGTAGGTACCGCAGGTGAGGATCACGACGCCGGCAGCGAGGCATTCGGCGGCGATCTTCTTGGTGATATCGGCGTCCGGCTCCTGCCCACCGGGCTTGACCAGCTCGATGGCGAGCATGGCGCCGCGACCGCGAACGTCACCAATGACGTCGAGTTCCTTTGCCAGTGCGTTCATTCGGCCGACGACGGTCGACTCGATGGTGCGTGCGCGGCCACAGAGGTCGAGCTCGCGCATCTGGTCGATGGACGCCAATGCAGCGGCGCAGGCGACGGGGTTACCGCCGTAGGTGCCACCGAGGCCGCCGGGGTGGACGGCGTCGATGAGCTCGGCGCGGCCCGTGACAGCGGCGAGCGGCATGCCGCCTGCGATGCCCTTGGCGAGAGTGACCAGGTCGGGGACGATGCCCTCGTGATCGCTGGCGAACCAGGCGCCGGTACGAGCGAAGCCTGCCTGAACCTCGTCGGCGATGAAGACGACGCCGTTCTCCTTGGCCCACGCGACGAGCGTCGGGAGGAATCCTTCTGCGGGAACGATGAATCCGCCCTCGCCCTGAATGGGCTCGATGAGGATGGCGGCCGTGTTGGCGGCACCGACCTGCTTCTCGATCATCGTGATGGCGCGCTGTGCGGCCTGCTCACCCGTGATCTTGGAGCCGTCGACGTTGAGGCCCTCGCGGTACGGGTAGGACATCGGTACGCGGTAGACCTCGGGGGCGAACGGACCGAAGCCGCTCTTGTACGGCATGGACTTCGATGTCAGTGCCATCGTGAGGTTGGTGCGGCCGTGGTACGCGTGGTCGAAGACGACGACTGCGTCGCGACCGGTTGCGTGACGGGCGATCTTGACGGCGTTCTCGACGGCTTCTGCGCCGGAGTTGAACAGCACGGAACGCTTCTCGTGGTCACCGGGGGTGAGCTCGGCGAGACGCTCGGCGACCTCGACGTAGCCCTCGTACGGAGCGACCATGAAACAGGTGTGGGTGAAGTGCGCGACCTGATCCTGAACTGCGGACACGACGGCCGGGTTGGAAGCGCCGACGCTGGTCACCGCGATACCGGCACCGAGGTCGATCAGCGAGTTGCCGTCGACGTCGACGATGACTCCGCCGTCTGCGTCGGCGACGTAGACCGGGAGGGTGGATGCGACGCCGGCGCCGACGACCTTCTTACGGCGTTCGGCGAGCGCAGCCGAGCGCGGGCCCGGGAACTCCGTGACGATGCGACGCTCCTGCGGAAGCCGGTATTCGATTGCACTCATGTGACCACCCTCTCGGTTGTGTATTGCATTCGAGTATGCGACGCGCGAAGCATCGCAAGCACTGCCGAAATGGATACCCGAAGCTCCAGGGCTACTCCATATCGGCAACGACAGCTAGCCTGGATCAGGTGACGGTTCCGATCTCGTGGCTCTTGCGCCAGAAACACCTCTCGCTGGCTCTGCTCACCGACCGAGCAGCTGCCACCCACCCCGTCACGTTTGCGCAGGCCACAGAGCTGACGGACCCCACCCCGTGGCTTTCCGGCGGCGAATTGGTGCTCACCACCGGGCTGGCACTGGTGGGCGCGGACGCCACCGACTACAGCGAGTACATCGACCGTCTGGCCGCCGCAGAAGTATCGGCTCTGGGATTCGGGACCGGCCTTTCCCACGAGAGTGTGCCCGCAGACCTGATTGCCGCCGCCCGCAGTCGCGGGCTCCCCCTGCTGGAAGTGCCGTTCACGACCCCGTTCGCGGCGGTCACGCGCGCGGTGATGACCCGTCTGAGCCAGCAGGAATACGAATCGGTACTCCGCGCGGCAGAAGTACAGACACGCATCACCCGCGTTGCGCTGCGCGGAGGCGTGTCTGCCATCGTGCGTGAACTGGCCACGGCCACAAAAACTTCGGTGGCGTTTGTCGGAGATCGGATCACCGCGGTGCATCCGGCAAACCAGAAGTCGTTGATCACCGAGGTTCGCGCGGTCGCGGCGACCACCCGCGATCCCAACGCTCCGGCGTCGATCTCGCAGAGCACACCCGAACGGACGCTGACACTGTCCCCCGTCGGCGTCACCGACAGCTGGCACGGCTACCTCGCAATGGCGGGCGCCGGGCCCCTGAGCAATATCGACAGAGTGTTGCTCGGGCATGCGGTCTCGCTGCTCACTCTCGAACTCGAGAAACCGGTTCGACTACGGGCCGAGCGAACTCGACTCAACGCCATGGCTTTCGGGCTCTTACTCGACGGCCGAATCCCCGAGGACGGTGTGCCGTCGTACTTGGACGAAGCGAGCGATACGCACGGCAATGTCCGTGTCGTCCACGTTCGCGGATCCGGACTCGGCCCTGTTCTTCGCGAACTCGACAACGCTCTCGCGCGAGCAGGCCGGCCGTTGTTCGCGCAATCCGAGGACGGTTCGCTGACCGTCCTCCTTCGCGGAACCGACACAATCGACACTGCCAAAACACTACTGGCGCAGCTCTCCCCCACCGAGGCGAAGACGGTGCGTGCCGGAATCAGCACCCCTCACCGTCTTCTGGACGCACCGCGCGCACTCGTCCAGGCCCGCGCCGCGGCCAATCTCACGACGGCCACTGCCCGCATTCTCGAGTTCGACGCTCTGAGTGGTTCGACGATTCTGGCATCCGAGCCTGCCCGTGAGGCACTGATCGCAATGGCTGCGGACACCATCCCGGTGCTGACCGAACACGACCAGGCACACGGGACCGCACTGGTCGCGTCTTTGCGCGCCTATCTTGAGGCGAACGGCCAATGGGAATCGGCCGCAGCCGAACTCGGTGTTCATCGGCACACCCTCCGAGGTCGCATCGCACGCATCGAGGAACTGCTGCAATGCGACCTCGGACAGGCCAGGGTCAGAGCCGAACTGCTGCTATCGCTACTCGCCTGGGAGGGTCGCTGAACGCTCCGCGGCGTGTACCGAAGCGAAACTGGACGCACCGCGAACGAGTAGTTCGAGTTCGGCGTGGACCGTGCAGAGACGGGCGGTGTCCAGCGCTCCACTGCGGCTCACGCTCGACATCAAAGCCGTGAACCGGCGCACCGCTTGCGGATTGGCGGCGGTCCACAACTCGACGACCTCCGGAATACCTTCTCCGAGCGCTCCGGACACGAGGTCCGCGAAACGCGCCGTCAACCTGGCGTGGACGGCAGCGCTGCCCATGACCTCCCAATGCGAGGCACCGACGGCAACGTCGACGCCCCCGAGAACGTCGCCCAGATCGAGGGTGTCGGAGAGTTCCCGGTAGATCGCAGCCGCGGCCTGAACCGTCGTATTCTCCTGCAACGCAATGTCAGCCAGGGCGAGCGCCCCGAAAGACGCCTCGATGCGGTCGCTGGCCGACAGCCCTTCGGTGAGAGCCCGCACCGGCGCGGCCCATCGATCGATGTCGGCTCGCGGGTTCACGGTGAACCGGCCGGCTGCTCCCGGACGACGCAACACCCAGCTCATCTCGGATTCCAACAACTGCTGCAAGCGATCGAGAGCCTGCAACTGCTCGGTGGCGCGAAGCTCCGAGTTCAAGATCTCGCGCCGAAGTTCCTCGGTGCCGAGCACTTCGCTGACCACTGCGTAGGCCAGAGCCGCTTCCGGACTGTGGACTCCGAGGTGTTCCTCCAGTCGGAACAGCACGCCGGGTCCGACGCGGTTGACCAGTTCGTCGACCACCGAGGTGATGATGATGTCGCGGCCCAACCGATGTGCGCGGACCGCGTCCGGTGCTGCCTCGACGACGGAGAGCGGGAAGTACTGCGGGAGACGATCGGCGAAGATCTGATTGTCCGGGACGGTCGACGCCCCCAATTCCGCCGTCAGCACGTTCTTCGACTGCGCCACCAGCACAGCAAGTTCCGGACGGAGTAGGCCCTGCCCGGCTCGCGCCCTGACCGCCAGCGCCTTGGCGTCCGGCAATGATTCTTCGAGGCGCTTCATCGCGCCCGCCGAGACCAGGTTCTCGATCAACCGTTCGTGCTGATCGAGTAGGGCGGGAGCGCGGTGCTCGGCCAGGCTGATCGCGAGGGTCTGATCTTCACTGGCCTCGAGTACCGATGCGGCTACCTCGTCCTGGGCCGCCGCGAGTAGTTCATTGCGCGAGGTCGCGTCCAACTCTGCGAGTGCGATCTTGATGTTGACCTCACGG
This sequence comes from Rhodococcus sp. APC 3903, assembly GCF_030407755.1. Classification (NCBI taxonomy): domain Bacteria; kingdom Bacillati; phylum Actinomycetota; class Actinomycetes; order Mycobacteriales; family Nocardiaceae; genus Rhodococcus; species Rhodococcus sp. APC 3903. The sequence continues at coordinate 56,434 of NZ_JASDCV010000013.1, read as the reverse complement.
TCCGAGGTAGCCACGCCTGCCGCGTTGTCGATGAAGTCGGCGTTGATTCGTCCTCCGCCAGCGGCATATTCGATGCGGGCACGCTGGGTGAAACCCAGGTTGCCGCCCTCACCCACCACGGTTGCACGCAACTCGTCAGCGCTGACGCGAACTGCGTCGTTGGACGGATCGGCCGCGTCGACGTTGCTTTCGGTCGACGCCTTCACGTAGGTACCTACGCCGCCATTCCACAACAGGTCCACCGGAGCGCACAGGATCGCTCGGATCAGTTCCTGCGGAGTCAGCTTCTCCTCGGCGATACCGAGGACCTGACGCGCCTCGAGCGGAAGGCGGATCGACTTCGCGCTACGTGGCCAGACGCCACCGCCAGGCGACATCACGGTGCGGTCGAAGTCGTCCCAGGACGAGCGCGGCACGGTGAAGAGACGAGCGCGTTCGGCAAACGTCGTCTCGGTGTCGGGGTTCGGGTCGATGAAGATGTGGCGGTGATCGAATGCCGCGACCAAACGGATCTTGTGCGAGAGCAACATTCCGTTACCGAACACATCGCCGGACATGTCACCGATGCCCGCGACGGTGAACGGATCGGTGTCGACGTCGAGGTCGCGCTCGGCGAAGTGGCGTCGAACCGCTACCCAGGCGCCGCGAGCGGTGATGCCCATCGCCTTGTGGTCGTAGCCGGCCGAACCGCCGGAAGCAAAAGCGTCGCCGAGCCAGAAACCACGCTCGACGGCGATGCCGTTCGCGACGTCGGAGAACCGTGCGGTCCCCTTGTCCGCCGCCACGACGAGGTAGGAGTCTTCACCGTCGTACTCGATTACTTCTGCCGGGTGCACCGCTGCGCCGTCGACGATGTTGTCCACCACGTCCAGCAAGCCGCGGATGAAGGTGCTGTACGACTCCTGCACCTGCGCCGGGGTCGGTGACGACGTGCCCCGAACCACGAACGCACCCTTGGCTCCCGAGGGAACGATCGGCGAATTCTTCACGCTCTGGGTCTTCATCAGACTCAGAGCCTCGGTGCGGAAGTCCTCGTATCGATCCGACCAACGCAGGCCACCACGGGCGACGGAGGAGCTACGCAGATGCACGCCTTCGACATTGGGTGCGCTGACGTAGATCTCGCGGAAAGGAACTGTCTTCTGCGGGGTGGAGAGCAACTGCGAGTCGATCTTGAACGACGCGTACGGCAGCGGTTCGCCGGCCTCACCGCGCAGGTACCAGTTGGTGCGCAGAGTCGCCTGCAAGAATGAACGCACACCGCGCAAGACGCGATCCTCGTCGAGAGTGTCTGCACCGTCGACTGATTCGTCGATGGCCGCCGCCGCGGTGGCCACGGCCGTCTCACGCGAACCTGCTACTGCGGGATCGAAACGCGCGGTGAAGAGTTCGATTGCCTGCCGTACGAAGAGCGGCTTCGCTGCCAACACTCCGACGATGTAGCTCTCGGACAACCCGATACGAGCCTGAGCGAGGAAACGGCACGCAGCGCGCAGCAACTCTGCGTCGCGCCACGTGATGTCTGCTCGTCCGATCAGACTGGAGAATGCGTCCATACGGGTCTGTCCGGCGATGACGGCTTCGAAGGCGTCCGCCATCTTCTCGAGCGCACTGCCGTCGAAGGTGCTCGGCTCGAAGGTGAAGTAGTGTGCCGAACCCAGAACGGTCGGAAGCGGGCGGTGCGTCGAAACTCGGAGTCCGAGGGACTCGAAGTTCTCGCACAGATCGGAGAGGGAGGGCTCTCCGGACGGCCACAGCACCACACAGGTCAGATCGTCGCTGTTCAAGTCGTCGCCCTGACGGAAGACGAGTCGCTGGCCCGCTGCTGCCAATTCGGCGACCAGTTCGAGCGCCGGGTCACCGGATCGATCACCGCCTGCGGGTCTCGATTCTGCAGCTGCGGTCTTGGTCGCCGATGATGTGCTCGCCATTGAACACCCTCCTGGAAATTATTGGATCCGAACACTTTCCAGTGTTGCGTGGATCACCGGAAAGAGGTCGTGCCCGATAGGAGTACCAACCCCCATCGGGCACGACATTTCGGCAGTTGCGGTGAGCTCAGTCGCCCAACCTGATCGGAGCGAGCTCCTCGAACACGTCGCCGGGTCCGGGATTCTCGGTAGGCGCAGCGCCGCCGAGATGGTTGACGACGCCCCATACCGCGTTGATCGCGGTCTGGATCGCGCCCTCGGCCCAGCCGGCAGTCCACGACACGTCGTCTCCGGCGAGGAAGATTCCCCGATGACGCGGTTCGAGATCATTCTGCACGAAGTGAGAGAACAGGCGCTCCTGGTACCGGTAGTGCCCCGGAAGGTTCGCCTTGAATGCACCCATGAAGTCTCGCTCGGTTTCCCACGACAGCGTCACCGGGCTCGAGATGATGTGGCTGCGGAAGTCCACGCCTGGGTAGATCTCTTCGAGCGAACGCAGCATGATGTTCATGCGCTCGGTGGCGTCGAGCGCCAGCAGCTTCAGCGAATCGTCCGACCAGGTGTACGACAAGCAGATCAGGCCTGGCTTGCCCTCGCCCTGATCGAGCAGGTAGGTGCCGCGACTCATACGGTCGGTCAGTGTCATCGACACCGAATCACGGCCGGTCACGGGATCCTTGTCCTTCCAGAACGGGCGGTCGACGAGAACGAACACCTTGGTCGAACCCATGTAGTGAGTTCGCTCGATCGCAGTCCAGTGGTCGATCGGGAACAGATCGTCGTCACACCTGATGTTGTTCAGCAGCATCCAACTCTGCACTGTCACAACGGCACTCGCATACGTGCGAATGAAACCTTCGGAGTCCGTCACCGTGATGTTGCCGGGCTCGGTACGCCGGAGTTCGGTGACGCGGGGACGCGTCTCGCCGTCGTTGAGCGAAGCGACCGTCGTACCGGCAGGCCAATGCGCCATGTGCTCCGGGGCGCGGTTCCACAACCGCATCGGCAGCTGCTGCGATCCACCGACGATGCCGCGGTGGTCGTCGTCGGCGGCCGTGATGACCACACGAAGGATTTCGAGGATCGAGTTGGGGTAGTCGGTATCCCAACCACCCGTACCGAATCCGACCTGCCCGAACACTTCCCGCATATGGAAGGACTTGAAGTGCTTCGACGCGGCGAGGAATCCGTAGAACGTCTGGTCGTCGTAGCGCACCACGAGGTCGTTCCAGATCCGCTTGATCTCTGCGGTGTCGCGGTCACGAATGGCCTGCTGCAACGGAATCAGATCGGCGTGCTCTTCGAGAGTGCGCTGCCAGGCCTGCGCCACCTCGGTGTAGATCGGCGGCAGATCCTCGAGAGTGTGCGCGTAGTGGCTCTCACCCTTGAGATCGATGACGGTGCTCGGCGTGACCTCGGCAAGGGGATTGGGGAACTCTTCGGTCTGCAGACCCAGTTCGTTCAGATAGTGGAACAACGTCGTCGACGACGGTGGGAAACGCATTGCGCCCATCTCGGCGACAACCCCGGGGTGCCCGTCGAACTCGACCGACCGCATCCGGCCGCCGATCTGATCAGCTTCGTAGACAATCGGTTTGAGACCGACCTTGAGCAACTCGTAGGCCGCGATCATGCCGGAGAGTCCACCACCGATAACGGCAACTTCTGTACCCAGCGCCAGATCGGGCACCGAGCCGAGTCCCGCCGGACTGGAAACGTAGTCGTCGTACGGGAACGGAAAATCCGGTCCGAACATCGTGAGGGGCGGCTGCTTGCCGGGTTCGGAGGAACTGTCCGGAGCTACTGGGATGGTCATCTACGGTTCTCCTTGGAGACAGTCGTGCCAGAAAGGTCTGGATACAGATCGAGGCGTCGATCGTCGAGATGCGTGTTGAGGGTGCGCGATTGCGAGACGGTGGCGGCGGCGATATCCGCGAAGAGCAATTCCTGGCCGCCCCCGGCCCGCGCCAACTCGGCACCGTCGGGTGCGATGGCGCACGAGAGACCGCAGTAGGCCAGCTCGGTTTCGGCGCCGCAGCGATTGACGTAGGTGACAAACATCTGACTCTCGTATGCGCGGGCCGGAACCACTTGCTGCGCAATGTGTTCGTACGGAGTCATCAACCCCGTCGGCACGATGAGCCATTCGGTACCGGCGTCGGCATGGGCCCGAACCGCTTCGGGAAATTCCACGTCGTAGCAGATCAACAATCCGCAGCGGATGCCCTCGAAATCGAACCCGCCCACCAAGGTCTCACCTGGCCGGAAATGTTCGCGGTCGAGCGTGCCGAACAGGTGCGTCTTGCGGTAGTGCGCAAGCGAAGTGCCGTCGCGGTCCACCACCTGCACGCTGTTGTAGACGTCTCCCCCATCGAGTTCGGGGTAACCGTAGACGACTGCGATGCCTGCACTGCGAGCAATCTCGGCGACGGAATCGAAGATAGGGCCGTCGGCCGGTTCCGCGCGCAGCGACACCAGTTCGCCGATGTCGTAGCCGGTTGCGGACATCTCCGGCGTCAGCAGGATCTTCGCACCGGATGCCGCAGCCTCGCGGGCAGCGGTGTCGATTGCAGCGAGGTTGAACTCCACCGACGCAAAGGTGTCCGGGGTGGTGAGCGGACCTTGGAACAGGCCAACTCGAACTGAATCGACATGCATGGTGCGCTCCTTCAGGAGTTCCGTGACGCCAATTTTCGACGGTGTGTGTGACGGGGACAACTACCAGCGTGACGGGTGCCGCCAATCATGTCAACTCTTGTTTCCTAAGAATCAACATTCACAGATTCGGGTCTCACGAAGGCGACGCGCGTGGCCCTTCCGGCAATGCCGGATTCAAGACCCACAGAACCTTCGCCAGAACCGAGCCTTCGGCCTGAAAACTATGGTTGTGCGTCGGCGTGAATGTGAAGGAATCGCCCGCCGCAAGCACGACGTCCTCGGCATCGACGGCCTCACCGTTCGGATCCGTCCGACCGCCCTCGAACGAGACCCGCAAGCCGCCCTCCAGCACGTGCACGAAGTTCACGTCGATCGGCAGACTGTAGAACTCCTGACCACTTCCGCCGCCTGGTTCCAGCTCGCCGAGCAGCACCTGAATTCGACGCTCGTTGGTAGGCGTGAGCAGGTACTCCGTCATCTTTTCGCCACCGAAGCTGATTTGCGGCATGGCGTCGGCGCGGACTACTTCACCGGCGGACGCATTCTCGAACAGGGATCCGACGGGGATCTCGAGCACCGCGCACACCTTGATCAGGGTCGCCACCGACGCGTTGACGTGATCGCGCTCGAGCTTCGAGAGATACCCCTTGGTCACACCACATGCCTCGGCCAGGTCGTCGAGGGTCAACCGCTTCGATTGACGTGCCGCCTTGAGCCTCGCCCCGATGCGCGGTCCGACCGGCTCGACCGCTTCCTTCGCCTTGGCCACTGAACCCACTCCTTCACGACCACCGTGTCCCTTTCAGGAAACAGGGGTTGACAACCGAGCCTCTTGAAGAAACCATACTTGCTCAGAGAGCTACATCACTGAAGGGCGCCCGGTGTGCGCCGAATCGAGAGCAGGGACCTCTGCACATGGCTACCAACAACCCCGGATCGTTCATCGGACCCGTCGACGCCACGCGCGTCCCCCGCTACGCCGAGCCGACCACTTTTGCGCGTCTGCCGCGCCTCGACGAGGTCTCGCGCGCCGACGTGACAATCCTCGGCATCCCCTTCGATTCGGGTGTCAGCTACCGACCCGGCGCTCGGTTCGGTCCGGGGCACATCCGCGCTGCGTCGAAGCTGCTGCGTCCGTACAACCCCGCGCTCAAGGTCTCCCCCTTCGCCAACCAGCAGGTAGCCGATTTCGGCGACATCGGAGTCAACCCCTTCGACATTCAGGAAGCTCTCACGACGGTTCAGTCCGCCGTCACCGACCTGCGCGCCGACGGTTCCTCTGTGCTCACGCTCGGCGGCGACCACACCATCGCACTTCCGATCCTGCGTTCACTGGCCCGCGATCACGGCCCGATCGCCGTCCTGCACTTCGACGCTCACCTCGACACCTGGGACACCTACTTCGGTCAGCCTTTCACCCACGGCACCCCCTTCCGCCGCGCCAGCGAAGAAGGCCTGATCGACATGGAGCGTTCGCAGCACATCGGCATCCGTGGACCGCTCTACAGCGAGAAAGACCTCGAAGACGACCGCGTCCTCGGCTTCCAGGTGATCCGCAGTGACGACTACGAGGTCGACGGCGTCGCCAGCATCGTCGAGCGCATGCGTAAGCGCCTCGACGGTGGCCCGGTGTACGTCTCCGTCGACATCGACGTGCTCGATCCCGCCCACGCTCCGGGTACCGGAACACCCGAAGCGGGCGGCATGACCTCTCGCGAATTGTTGAACACACTGCGCGGGTTGGTGGGACTCAACGTGGTCGGCGCCGACATCGTCGAGGTAGCGCCGGCGTACGACCACGCCGAGATCACCGGTATCGCAGCGGCTCACGTCGCTTACGAATTGCTGTCGGTGCTCGCACTCAATCGCTGAAGCAGCACAACGGTATCCGTCGTGTGATGCATCTCGGGGTTCGCGGGAAGATCACGTTCCCGCGACTCCGAGACCAACACCTTCCAACCATCGGTGAACAGCGACTCCACGTATTCGGGTGTATGGAGCATGGCCCGATGATGTTCGGTGGGCGACTCGTGGGGCGAGTGGCCCACGATCAGCAAATGCCCGCCCGGCGCGACCAGATCTCCGAGAGCACGGAACAATTCCCCGCGCGCGGGTTCGAGCATGTGGAAGAACTGCGCGGACACCAGATCGAAAGAGCGCCCCTGCGGATCCCACTTCGTCAGGTCGGCTTCCAGCCATTCGATGTCGACGCCCTCGCCCTCGACGTGAGCCTGGGCGCGACTGAGCGCAACCGACGATATGTCGGTGCCGGTGACCTTCCACCCGCGACGTGCCAACCACAAAGCGTCGGCGCCTTCGCCGCAACCGACGTCGAGTGCAGTGCCCGGTTCGAGGTCGGAGGCTTCGGCAATCAACTGTGGGTTGGGATTTCCGCTCCAGCGCGCGGGACGTTCCTCGTACAGCGAGTTCCAGAACTGTGCGTCCGCCTTGGCGTACGGATTCTCGGTGGTTTCAGAGTTTTCGTGGTGATTGTGGTGTTCGTGGCTCATGCACCCAGGATGAACGACCTTCCACAATTCACGCAACCATCTTTGCCGAAACAGCAACTTCTCCATTTCGACGCTCTGCTAACGTCACGCTTCGTGGCAGGTGGATTTCCCGTGTTTCGTCTCTACTGCAACTCGGAGGGTTCACACGTTTTGTGTTGTGCGCATTTCCCCGAGTTCAGCGGTTCGAACGCGGACGAAGAGTTCACCACCCAGCAGAGTTTCGACCGCGCAGTCGAGAAGATGCTGCGCGAGGCGTCCTTCGAACCGACAACCCTGACGTTGGTGGGCGAGCAACAGGGATATCCAGTCGGAGCCCACCTGTTCGATGCGACGGTTCCGCGAACCGGCAGCGTCTCCTTTGCCTTTCAAGAAGCCGGACCGCCGTGGATCGTTCTCGGCCTCGATGTTTCTTCTGAAAAATTCTGGTCCGAGATCGACGAAGACGAAGATCTCCTCGCCCTCGGCCCGATCTCTCCGTTGACGTCGGTCCCTGCCGTTGTACTCACTGCAACCGGGTGGCCACGGCAAAATGACCTCGACTCACCGTGACCTGAACTGGTTCATCACCCCGGTTCTCGTGAGATCGAACAAAAATCGGCATGATTTTCGTGAAGATCGACCGAGATGCCCGTCACGTCCTACGCCAAGATTTAGCGGTCACACTCGACCGCGCCCTCTCGAATTTCGCTCGGGCCCTGGCTCCTTCACGGAGGCACAATGAAACACCGCTCTTATCCGGCACTTGCAACGGCCGCGGGGCTCGCACTCGTGTTGTCGGCTTGCAGCTCGGGAGACACGTCCTCGGGCTCCGACGGCGGTGAACCTCTGACAGACGGAACCTTCCGTTATGCGTTGCAAGCCGATCCGGGTGCACTCAACCCGATCATGTCCGGCTCCGCGGCAACCGCTGACATCTCGAGGCTGGCCTACGACTCCCTGGTCTACCAGGATCCGGACACCAGTGAATTCAAACCGTGGTTGGCAGAGAAATGGGAAGAGACGCCGACCTCCGCATCCTTCACCATCCGCGAGGGAGTGACCTGTACCGACGGGTCGACGCTGAACGCGCAGACCGTCGCGAACAACATCAACTTCGTGGCTGATCCGGCCAACGGTTCACAACAACGCGGCACCACGGTCCCCGTAGGCGCTTCGGCCACTGCCGATCCCGCGACCCGCACCATCACGGTCACCACTCCGGCGCCGAGCCCCTTCCTCCTCCTCACGGTCAGTCGCCTCCCGATCATGTGCGACGCCGGACTCGCGGACCCGACCGCCTCGAACAAGAAGTCTCTCGGTTCCGGGATGTTCGAAGTCACCGAAGTCGCCGCCAACGACCACTACACGTTCGAGCGTCGTGACGGCTACAACTGGGGCCCCGACGACACCACCTCCGACACACCAGGTGTCCCCAAGACCGTCATCGCTGTCATGGCACCCAATGTCAGCACCGCCGCAAACCAGCTTCTCTCCGGCGAACTCAACGCATCTCCGATCGCCGGTCCGGACAAGGACCGGATCGAAGCCGCCAATTTCGCCTCGATCAATCGCCCGATGCCGTCCGGTCAGATGTACTTCAACCAGATCGCGAACAATCCCACCAGCGATCCCGCCGTTCGCAAAGCACTCATCCAGGGAGTCAATCTCGACGATCTGGCAGAAGTTATCACGGCCGGCCAGGGCACCCGCGCAACAAGTCTCGTCGGTGTAGAGCCCCGCGCCTGCGTGTACGACTCCGTCACCGGCAACATTCCGGACTACGACGTCAGCGCAGCGAAGGCAACCTTGGACGCGGCCGGCTGGACCGCCGGGTCGGACGGAAAACGAAGCAAAGACGGAAACCCGTTGACACTCCGCCTCTTCTACGCAGGAGGCGAAGAGGCTCGCAGCGCAGCAGCCGAACTCGCTCAATCTGCATGGTCGGATCTCGGCGCAAACGTCGAGGTAACGGGAGCCGACCAGACCAAAGTTGTCGACGTCATGCTCAGCGGTAAAGACAACAATCAGTGGGACATCGCATGGATCCAGATCAACAATTCGATTCCCAGCGGGTTCACCCCGTTCTTCACCGGACCTGCTCCGGCAACCGGTAAGAATTTCTCTTCGATCAACAACCCCGCCTACGAAGCAGCGGTGGCCAAGGCTTCCGGGTTGACCGGCGACGCAGCGTGCGCAGAGTGGGCAGACGCCGAGTCGCAGATCACCAAGACGGTGTCCGCGGTGCCGTTCGCGAATACGAACATGAGCTTCTACTTCAACAAGGCCGGGCTCGCATTCGGTAAGTCCTTCATCGGGTCTGCACTGCGTCTCTACCAGTAGTCCGATCGATCGAAACCCCTGTGGCAACGAGATATGTCAGATCAGTGCGATCTGACGTATCTCGTTGCCACACCTATCGTCTCGTTGTCCAGCTCGACGTAGGTCAGCTGAGGAATCGTGGACGCAAGTTCCGTGAAAGACCACTTCGCAACGTTCTCGAATGACGGACGGAAATCGAAAATCTCCGGCCAGACACCGCTCGCCAATCGCTCGGCGCACCGATCGACGGACTCGTCGAGAGCGTCCGTGTCGACAAACCATCCACGTTCGCTGAGTTGGTCGTCCTCGAACGAGAACCCGACTCGCATCGTCACGCGAAATCCCTCGGCAGGCATCAGCGGCGGCAAATTCTTTGCGTCCCGCACGGGTGCCGGAAGCCCTTGCCTCACAGCGAATGTACGACGGATCTCGATGCTGAACATGACGACCACGGTATCAATGTTCGTCGAGCACAGTTCTACGAGCGAACGAGCCTCGCAATCGCGTCGGTCGCTTCCTTCACCTTTGCCTCCGCCTCGGGACCACCGTCAACGGCAGCTTTGACGACGCAGTGGCTGATGTGGTCCTCGAGCAGCCCCATGGCCACCGCGTGGAGAGCCTTGGTCATCGCCGAAACCTGCGTGAGAATGTCGATGCAGTACTTGTCCTCGTCGACCATGCGCTGCAGGCCGCGGGCTTGACCCTCGATGCGACGCAGGCGCCCTAGGTAGTCGTCCTTGGCGGTGATGTAGCCGTGGGAATCACCCGTGCAGCACACATCGCCGGTCGTATCATTGCCCGGGGCACTGCTTGGAGCGTTGCCCACTGCTGTCGCTTCCGACATTCGATGTCCTCCTGTTCGTCAACGCGTGACTTCGCAACAATTCTCGTTACCGGGGCGATGTGCGGATACTCTTCGACTTCCGTTGTCTTGCAGAGCAATCACTGCGCACATCGCCACGCATTTCGCTACTGCACGAACAGATGGGTGCATGGTGATCGCCCATGCCCGTTTTCCCGTTGCTGCGAAACTCATTCGGTCTCAGTGCCCGTGGTGCGAGTGGCTCGAGTGTTCGGCCCCAGGCGTGGTCGCATTGTCGGCAGTCAGAGTGAATTCCGCCGTACGCACCACTTCGCCATGTTTGAAGTCCAGGAACAACCGGTAGTCCTCAGCGCTCGGCATGTTGGCGTAGAAGGTGATTGCCGGTCCAGCCGGCGTGACACCGTCACCCGGATGACCATCCGGATGCACATGGAGATAGGCGAGGTCGGAGGCACGCAACGCGACCAGATGCCCGTACGCGGCAAGGTAGGGCTGCAAGTCTGTGACTGGGATTCCGTCACGACTGACCGAGAGCGTGAGCTTCGATGTCTGGCCGGCATGGGCCGCGCCTTCGAGAGAGACGGTATAGCCGTCGACCGTCGTGACGGCAGCAGCGGCGGGCAACGGCCGAGGATCATAGGACCCGGCGACGCGTACATCCGCACTCAGCGTCATTCCGTCACCCCCGTCCGGGGTGAAGTCAGCGAAGACTCGGTAGTCTCCCGCGTGATCGAAATCGACTGACACACGCCAGTTTCCGTTCTCGTCCAATTCGGGATGCACGTGCTGGAATCCGGTCAGGTCCAGACCGACCACGATCAGATGCAACTGCTTGTCGTGGGTGTCGGTGTACCTGGTCAACGGAGTTCCAACCGAATCCAGGATCCGGAACTGCAAGGGGACATGGCTGCCGACGGCCGCCTCCGACGTTGCCAATTCCAGTGTGTAGCCGTTGCCGCTGAACATCTTGCCCTCCAAAGTTTGGGTCGGCAGCACTTCCGTTGCCGTCTGCGTCGGGTTCGACACTCCTTGAATTCGAACCTGTTGCAATTTGTACCATACCCCCCTAGGGTATGCAACGAACTACTCGAACACCATGAATTCACTCGAAGGAGATCCGATGCGCATCTACGCAGAGCGCCGGCCGAATGAGTTCCAAGAACAGCATTTCCCCGCGCACCTCAACGAAGCGCTGCGCCGATGTCGCCCAGGCTCGCTTTCGACACCCCCTGACCACACGAGCATCACCTATACCCCGTAGAGGTAAGGAACTCAGAATGTCCACACAACCGAAATCCACCCGTAAGTGGTGGGCGTTGGCGTTGATCGCCGCCGCTCAGTTCATGGTCATCATGGACACCTCGATCATCGGTGTCGCTCTCCCCCAGATGCAGAGCGATCTCGGCTTTTCCCAGGAAGGCCTGACCTGGGTCTTCAATGCGTACGTCATCGCATTCGGCGGGCTACTCCTCCTCGGCGGCCGCCTGTCCGACCTGTTCGGAGCCCGCAGAGTGTTCTCCGCTGGTTGGCTGATCCTGCTGATCGGTTCCGTTGTCGCCGGTGCCGCCGGTAACGTTGCCGTCGAACTTGCGGGCCGCGCCGTTCAGGGTGCCGGTGCCGCACTCATCGCACCATCGGCGCTCACCTTGCTGATGATGCTGTTCGGCAGCACGCAGAAAGAGATGACCAAGGCGCTGTCCATCTACGGCGCTGCCGCCCCGGCAGGCGGTACGGCCGGAGTGTTCCTCGGCGGCGTCATCACCGAATACACCAGCTGGCCTTGGGTGTTTTACCTCAACATTCCCATCGCCGTCATCGCGCTGATCGCTACTCCCCTCCTGATGCCGAACGCACCGGCACGTACCGGGTCGATCGACTTCCTCGGCGCACTCGCTGTCACCGCAGGTCTTGCTGTCGGAGTCTTCGGCATCGTCAGAGCACCTGATGTCGGATGGGGATCCGGGCAGACGTGGCTGGCGCTCGCCGTTTCGGCCGCTCTGTTGGGTGCATTCGTGTTGATCCAGTCCAAGCGTCGGGAACCTCTGGTGCGTCTGGGAATCTTCAAGGCGCCCAACCTCGGTGCCGCGAACATCGCTCAGCTCGTCCTCGGCGCTGCCTGGATACCGATGTGGTTCTTCCTGAACCTGTACCTGCAGCAAGTGCTCGGATACAGCGCCTTCCCGGCCGGTGCGGCGCTGCTGCCGATGACGATCTTCGTCATGCTCGGCATGGTCGTCGTGGCACCACGGGCCATGGCACGCTTCGGTGCAAAAGCGATGATCGTGACCGGATTGCTGGTACTGGGAATCGGTTTGGGTTGGATGTCGTTGATCCGGCCCACCGGCAACTTCTGGGTCGACGTACTGCCGGCGTCGCTCGTGGCTGCGGCAGGTATGACGCTGGCGTTCATCCCCTCACTCGGTACGGCGATTTCGGCTGCCCGCCCGGAAGAGGGCGGATTGGCCTCCGGCATCGTCAACGTCAGCTACCAGGTCGGCTCGGCTGTCGGCCTCGCGGTGATGACCGCGATCGCAGCAGTGTTCGGCGCTGATCAACTCGGTGACCTGACGGAGTTGACGAACGGTTTCTCCGCCGTGTTCCTCGGAGCAGCCGCCATCGCAGTGGTTGGCGCAGCAATCACCGCGGTCGTGATGCGGTCGACCAAGGTCGACGATCCTCGAACCGTTCAATCCACCGTCAATTCTTGACCAACTCCGGTGGTGGGTTCGGCCGGCTGTCACCAGCCGAACCCACCACCGGCGGAACCACTTAGGACTCGTTATGTCGCGCCTTGCATCTCTCACGCCCACCACCGCTGTCGGTGCATCTAAAGACCTTCTCGCCGAACTCGTGAACCGTCACGGACAGGTCGGTGACATGGTCGCGGCGATGGCTCATTCGCCCGCCGTACTGGGTGGCTATCTGCAACTCAGCCGGGCAATGAAGCGAGCGAAACTCAGCCGCAAGATCACCGAGCGAATCTCTATCGCTGTGCAGGTCCAGCAAGGTTGCGCTGTTTGCCTCGAAGCCCACGTTGCCGCCGCGCACGCCAACGGCGTCGAGGCGGACGAGATCGAGCGTGCCCGCGCGGGCACGTCCGTCGATCCTGCCATCGCGGCAATGATCGACCTCGGACTTCGCGTCTATCGGGAGCCTGCCTCGATTTCAGACGAACACATCGCGGGCCTTCGAGCGCACGGCTACGGTGATCGCGAGATCGCTGACGTCGTCGGAATCGTCGCCCTCAATGTCCTGACCGGAGCTTTCAATCTTGTCGCGGGAGTGAAACCAGATGAACCGGACCGCTAGGACCGCACCGGAACGGAACAGCATGCGTCTGTTCTTGATTCGCGACTATCGCCTGCTCTTCAGCGCCCAGATCATCGCGCTGTTCGGCACCGGATTGGCGACGGTTGCACTGGGTCTACTCGCCTACGAACTCGCTGGGCCGAGCGCCGGAGCTGTGCTGGCCACCGCGCTGACGATCAAGATGTCCCTGTACGTCGTGATCGCTCCACTCGCGGCGGCGTACGTCGACCGGTTGCCGAGACGGGCTTTCCTCGTTGCCCTCGACGCCCTTCGTGCAGCGGTCGTGATCGCATTGCCCTTCGTCAGCGAGATCTGGCACATCTACGTGCTGGTAGGCGTTCTCCAAGCTGCGTCGGCAGCGTTCACTCCCACGTTCCAAGCGGTCATTCCTGACATCGTGACCGACGAGGCCGATTTCACCCGCGCACTGTCGGCATCGCAGGTCGCTTACACTATGGAAAGCCTGCTCAGCCCTGTTCTTGCCGCAGTCGCACTGTCCTTCATGACATTCAACCTGTTGTTCGTCGCCACCTCCGTGGGCTTTGCGGTCTCGGCACTGCTCGTGCTGGCCACCCGAATCCCCAACGCTCGCCGGAGTACTCACCGCAAGGCGTGGGATCGGATCGCGTCGGGGGTGCGAATCTTCGTGACCACACCGCGACTGCGCGGCATCATGGCACTCAATCTCGTGGTGGCAGCAGCCGGTTCGATCGTCGTGGTCAACACCGTCAACTACGTCCGCGACGAGCTCGGTGGAACCCAATCCGACGTGGCGTGGATGCTTGCCGCGTCAGGCACCGGCACGTTGGTGACCGCGCTGCTTCTTCCACGCGTTCTCGACAGAACCGCTGAACGCACTGTGATGACAGCAGGTTCCGTTGTCCTGGTCGTCAGTGCCAGCGCGGCAGCAGCCCTCGCCGTGGCCGGTGTATTCACGTGGATGCTCACTGCCGCAGTGTGGGCACTCGTCGGCGCCGGGATGGCCATGATCGTCACGCCGACCGGAAAAGTACTTCGGCGCTCCGTCGAGCCCGCAGGTATACCGGAGGTATTCGCAGCCCAGTTCTCCCTGTCACACCTCGCCTGGCTTGTCACCTATCCGATCGCCGGATGGGTTGGTTCGAGCGCGGGATTTGCGGTCACCTGGAGCATCCTTGCAGCGCTTGCCGCAGTGGGAGCCGTTGCAGGATTTGCACTTTGGCCTCGGGAGACAGTTGCTGAATTGCCCGGACAAGCGACGTACGAAACCACGCGAGGCGAATGCACCTTGGCGGCCACCCAGTGCGCATGCGCTCGCACCGTCTGATGTCGACGGTCTACCCGAACCCCGATTGGGCCTCAACGAAAGTGGTGGTGCAGCCATCGCCTGCACCACCACTTTTCGCTCAGCTCACGTCAGCGTACTTCCGCGGATTTGCGTCGAATCGAGGACCACAACCCTTGCAGCAAAACCAGTACCGGTTACCTTCGTAGTCACGGAACAGGCCTTCCGCTTCGGCACGCGCCTTTTCGATCACACTGCCGGGCATGACCCGACATTCGACGAGTTCACTACTGCCAGAGTTGAGTAGGTCTTTCCCACCGGTCGGCATCGCCGTACCGACGGTGCCTACAGCGCCATTGGCGTCAGCCTTCGGGGTATTTCCACAGCCACAACTACTCATTGGGATTCCTGTTCTTTTGCTGGACGGATGTGGCCCGGAAAGCGAGCCCGACACAACCACCAATATACCCCCTATAGGTATATTGGAGATAACTTGAAGGTCTGCGCGTACAGCACCTCGACACATAAATCATTGCAGGAGAACGAATAATGCGTCCCCAGTCTCGGATCACCTACAGCATCATGACACAAGAAGCATTATACCTACTGGGGGTATAGGGTAGTTCTGGCATCGGCCATCCATGTCCGCGAGGTCGTCGACGAAGAGGCGCAATGAAGAACTGGAAAGCAATCGGCAGCAGCCGATTCGCCGTAGTTGGAGCTTTGCTGTTGGTCGGCGCGCTCTGGGGAAGCTCGTTCCCCCTCGTTGCTGTGGCAGCACCAACACTCGGCGCCGTCGGCACGACGCACGGCCGCTTCATTGTTGCAGCGTTGGTTCTCGCACTGATAACGGCTTCCAGCAGATCGACCTGGCGCGCGGTCGGTCACCGGTTTCCTGCATTCCTACTGCTGGCAGCCCTCAACGTCGCTGGGCCCCTGACGCTTGTCGCAACTGCGATCGTCGGCCTCAACTCGTCGACGGCGTCGATCCTGAATGCCACGACGCCGATGTTCACCGTATTCGTCGCCGCTTTCTGGCTTCGACAAAAGATCACCTGGCGAAAACTCTCGGGGGTCGCGATCGGCATCGTCGGCGTCTCGGTGCTCGTCGGTGGAATTCCGTCAGCGATCGACAGTCGCGCACTGCTGGCCATTGGAGCATCTTTGACCGCGGCGCTGCTGTACGCAGTCGGAGGTGTCTACGCACGAAAGTCGTTCCAGGACACTCCACCGATGACACTGGCCCTCGGACAACAACTTGCCGCGGTTGCCCTATTGGTTCCCGTGTCCGCCGTCGCTCCCCCACCGGGGCCCATAACCGTCGGTCCACTCATCGCCGTGGCAGCCCTGGGGCTGGGGGCTACCGCCGGTGGCTACCTGGTCTACTTCTGGATAATTCGTCAGGCGGGTCCAGTCGCGGCATCGGCCGTCACTCTTCTCGTTCCGATTTCGGCATCAGCCATCGGAGTGCTGTGGTTAAACGAGCCTGTTACCTTCGCGCTCGTTGGCGGTCTTGTCATCATTCTTGCCGGAGTGGGCTTGCTCCTGGATCTTCCGCCGACGCGAGATCCATTGCGCAGGGTTGCCCCGGGGCGGGCGGCTAGCGCAGACAAACGGCCGGTCAGCGGCTGATCGGAGCCGTCCAAAGTCCGACCAGCGCGTCGACGAGGTCGGTCGTGAAGTCCTCCCATGACGTGACCGCGTCCGGCCCCTCTTCGGCAAGCGTGCGCTCACGTTCGGCGAACATGTGCACGATCGCATTGCGTCCGATGTCCGCGCGGGCGCGTCGAACACTCATCGGCATGTCGGCCAGACAGTCAGAGAGTCCCCGAAGCGTCTCCTGCAGGGTGGGCGAGGCCAATACCTCGTCGTAGACGATTTTCCGCAGGACCGGGTCGGTGAGAATCTGTGCACTGAACCGCGCGTACCAAGTCGGGCCACCCATTTCGGCGTAGTGATCGGTCGACGCCCGAACCAGACACGAAATCCAGTCACGAACGTTTGT
Organism: Rhodococcus sp. APC 3903; assembly: GCF_030407755.1. NCBI lineage: Bacteria > Bacillati > Actinomycetota > Actinomycetes > Mycobacteriales > Nocardiaceae > Rhodococcus > Rhodococcus sp. APC 3903. Next base: position 39,636 of record NZ_JASDCV010000013.1, on the reverse strand, counting down.
GGACCCTTCGATCTCACACAGCAGTTCGCCACGCTTCTTCTCGACCTGCTGGGAATGCTTGTTCACGATCGCGCGGACCAGATCGGTCTTGGTCCCGAAGTGGTATCCGACGGCTGCATTGTTGCCCTGACCTGCCGCTTCACTCACCTGGCGGTTCGAAACCGCGAAGACTCCGTGCTCGGCGAACAGCTGCTCGGCGACGGCGAGAATGCGGTCTCGGGTTGCAGCAGAGCGCGCGGAATTTGCGGCGCCGCCGACGTCGGCCGACGCGTCCTCAGTCCTCGTAGTCATGGACACCATCATCCTCGACCATCCGAAGCTGCTCGGCACCGGAGATATTCGTCACGATCGGAGGCGCACCCTTCCGTTAAGTCAGTCACTTGATTTAACTTTAGTTCAATCAACTGACTTAAACCATTATTCGTTCTTCCTCCGATGGAGTTACCGCAATGTCGTCAACCACTTCTCCACCACCGACAACGCCGCCACAGACAACGAAGTCGCCAGCCACCACCGCAGTGGTGGCTGTTCTGGCGTTTTCCGGCATCGTCGTCTCGCTCATGCAGACGCTGGTCATCCCGATCATCCCGCATCTGCCCGAGTACCTGAACGCGCCGGCGTCCGATACCGCGTGGGCTGTGACCGCCACGTTGCTCGCCGCCGCCGTCGCCGTCCCGACCATGGGCCGCTTGGGCGACATGTTCGGCAAACGCCGTCTGCTCCTGATCAGCATGGCGCTGTTGGTAACCGGTTCCGTGGTCGGAGCCCTCAGTTCGAGCGTTATCCCCCTCGTTGCCGGCCGAATCCTGCAAGGCCTTGCTGCCGGTGTCATTCCGCTGGGTATCAGTGTGATGCGCGACGTGCTTCCACCCAAGAAGCTCGCCGGCGCTGTTGCGATGATGAGCGCTTCGCTGGGAGTCGGTGGCGCTCTGGGGCTTCCGATCGCGGCTTTGATCGCCGAGTACGCCGACTGGCACGTCCTGTTCTGGGCGTCAGCCGTGCTCGGCGCGCTTGCGGCCGTTCTTGTTGTCGTCCTGGTCCCCGAATCGGCGGTTCGCACAGGAGGCACGTTCGATTTCGGCGGAGCAATCTCACTCTCAGCCGCCCTCATCGCTCTTCTACTCGCAATTTCCAAGGGTGGCGACTGGGGTTGGACGAGCACGCTCACGCTTTCCCTGTTCGGCGCCGCGATCCTGATATTCGGATTCTGGGCATGGTGGGAACTACGCACCCCCAAGCCGCTGGTGGATCTACGCGTATCCATCCGCCGCCAGGTGCTCTTCACCAACCTCGCATCCATCGTGTTCGGATTCGCGATGTTCGCCGCCAGCATGGTCTTTCCCCAGGTAGTCCAGCTGCCTGAAATCACTGGTTACGGCCTCGGCGGTTCGATGCTCACCGCAGGTCTGGTCATGGCTCCCTCCGGCATCATCATGATGCTGATCTCTCCGCTGTCCTCACGCATCACCAATTCGCACGGCCCCAAGGTGACGCTCATGCTCGGCGCCATTGTGGTCGCAATCGGTTACGGCATCGGCATTTTCGCCATGCACTCGATTTGGGAACTGATCGTGATCGCAGTAATCATCGGCGCCGGTACCGGTATGGCTTACGGCGCAATGCCCGCTCTCATCATGGGGGCTGTTCCTCCGTCCGAGACCGGAGCGGCCAACAGCTTCAACACTCTGATGCGCTCCCTCGGTACATCATTCGCCAGCGCCATCGCGGGTGTCGTCATCGCCCAGATGACCATGTCCGTCGGTGGGGCAACGCTGCCGTCGGAGAACGCTTTCCGCGTCGTCATGGCCCTCGCTGCCGGATCCGCCGTCATCGCACTCGTCCTGGCCGGTTTCCTCCCTCGGTTCAACGGCTCGAACTCCCGCAAGGAGATTGGTAGCCAGCACACCGATACGTCCCCGACCACGTCGAAGGAATCCGTCCCGACGCACTGAGCAAGTGCGCAACACACACAGCACGGCCCCGGCGGAGTCCAACTCCGCCGGGGCCGACGCGTTTCACACATTTTGCGGTTGATACACCTGCAGACGACCGTTTCGTGACATGCTCCGTTGAGATGGGTGCTCGTTCGATACTCGGGGAAAGGATGCCGCGATCGCCGCTCCTCGTGCTGACGTCGCCCTTGCCGTCGCCGCTGCTGCCGTCCTGGGCATAGGCGTCGGTGTTCTTCTTGCCGATGTCGTCGCCGGCCTGGCTGCAGGTGCCGGTGCTGCAGTGGTATTTCGGTTTGCACTTCGGATGATCAATACCCGAAAGTGAGCGTTTGCCGAGGGTCCTACTTCAGGACACGGATCGCCGAGCCCGGAAGGATTCCGCTCGACGGCGGGTAGATCGACGTTGCGCCGTTGAAGAACATGTGAGCGGGAGTCGTGGATACCGGCAGCAGGTCGATGTCGTTGAACAACGCGCGCTCACTTTCCTCCCAGACCTTGCAGGACTCGTCACCGGGAAGAAGCGAAGCCTCAGTGGACAATTCGATGTACTTCTTGTTGTCGAGGGAAGCGAAGTTCACTCCTTCAGGTTTGGGCGGGCCGGTGAAGTACTTCGCAAAGATGCTCGGCGTATCACTCCCCAGCGTCAAACCGATGGAAACGTCCCACGACGACAGGTCGGTGGTGCTGAATGTGTTGGCAATGACGAAACTGTAGTCGCCGCCGGTCAGTTTCACCTTCGCGCCCAGTCCTTCCCACTGTGTTGCTACGTATTCCGCGGCGGCAGAGTTTGTATCGCGTGAGTTGTTGAAAATTACGTTGAGGGCAAGCGGTCGACCGTCCTTCGTCAGGAGGCCGTCGGGACCCGCCTTCCAACCTGCGTCGGACAGCGTTTTCTTTGCTGCATCGACGTCGAAATCGGGGATCGTCCCTTCGACACTGTTGTAGTCGCAGGCAAGGGGTTCCGAAACCGCGAGGGCGCGTGCACGGGTTCCTTTACCGCCGGTGGTGATCTCGGTGTAGTCGTCCAGGTCTACTGCCTGCACGAGGGCCTGCCGTACAGCACGGTCTGCCGTGGGTAGGGCCGCGAAATGATTGAAGATGAACTCGCCGGACAACGTGGTGTAGGTCTTCGAATCCAGACCCGCTGCCAAGACTCGTTCCTCGTCCGAACCGGTCACCGCCGCGGCATTCACTCCACCGGTGAGAACAAGATTCGCCGTCGTACTCGGATCGGTGACAATCTTGATCGTCACTGTCTTCGGCACCCCGAGAGTGTCGGAAGTGGTCTCACCGTTCGGACTCCAGGTGTAACCGTCGCGGCGTTCCATCGTGATGTGATCGTTGGGAACAACTTCGGTGACCTTGAACAGACCCGTTCCGTTACTACTCGAACGGATACTGGCCGGGTCTTCGAGCGTCGCAGCGCACGGAAGCCGCATCGAGCCTATTCGGGAGAGCAAGAAGGGTGCCGGTTCGGCTGTAGTGACCGTCAGTTCGTCACCGTTCGCGGACGCGACCGTCGACGACGGCACGGTGGATCCTCGTAGCGGTGAAGCGTTTTCAGGGTCCATGACCCAGTTGATGTCATCGGCTGCGGTCTGCGCGGTGAAGGAAGTGCCGTCGGCACAAGTGACGCCCTTCTTGAGCACGAACTTCAGCGTGTTTCCTTCTTCACGCCAACTCTCCGCCAGATACGGACGCACCGTGCGGGTTTGCGCATCGATGTCGATCAACGAATCGTACGAGTACGCGTTCACGATCTGAGTCGACGTAAGGTTTGTGATCAGAGGGTGCAGATTTCCGGGATCGGCGTTGATGACAGTCGTGAAACTGCCGTCCTTTGCATACTCACCGACCGAACCTTCGGGACTGGATGCGCCGCCACACCCGGCCAGAGTGAATACGCCAACGCTGATAACTGCTGTCACGGAGACAGAACGGGCTTTCATACGAGCCGCCATCTACTAGGAGTTGCCATGGCGACAATCGTGCGGGACTGACGTGGTCTGTATCTCGTTGAAGTTCCCCATACAGTCGGCCGTACTCTGTTCGATTGTCACTATCGACCGGGCAATCGCAGACGCTAAGTACGACGCCATCGTTGACGACTAAGTACGACGCTGCCGTTGACGGTGATTCGCGACGTTGATTCGGTTGCCGCACAACGCCGGCATGCAGTAGCGGCGTCGCCCTCCCCGGCTCGTATCGACAAACACCCCGTTGCACGTCGGCGACGCGCATGGGCGGAATCGTTCGTACCCCAATGTGCGCAGAGTCCCCAGCAACGAGTAGCCGATCAACAACGCAAGCTCACCCGTGAGATCGATTCTTCTGTCCGGTACCGCATTCCATCGATAGTCGTACTGGGCATCAGGCACGAGTCGAACGTGATGCGGGACAGTCTGCAGGAGTCGATCAGTGCGATCAACGAGTTCGTCGGAGGTCGGAGCATCGAGAATCGAACGAATCGCCTCTCTGAGTGCCTGCACGTCGGCAAGTTCACCGCTGGTAAGCCGACGCCCGTTGCGGAGCGCATCCGGCGAGAGTCCATGTTCATCCAGTAGATCGTGAAGCGCCTGAGGATCACGCAACGCGTCGCCTGCCTCCACCCACACGCGGGGCGAGGTGTTGACCAGGTCGGTCGCGAACGACGCACCGACGACGTAATCGTCTAAAACTACTTGCATCCCTTACCGCCCTGCCTTACCGTAATTGAATAACCCAACTTTACACCTTACGGAGGCAGCGGGATGGAACATTGCGCAGACCACAGACTGCCCGAGATACTCCGAGACACTCATCACCGATTGCGCCGCGCCGGCACCGTGGCATCGGAGACGCCTGTCGTCGCTGCCGATCTCTACTGGTCGATCGGTGCACTCGCCCAGTGCCTGACAGCGATGGACGAGGTCATTTCACAACTTGGAATCAATGCCCGAAAGCAGTTGCGAGCTGGAAAGTTCGACGTCCAGAGCGGACCGTTCGAAGGAGAGCCCGACGCCGCCTTACTCACCGCAGTTCTTGCGCTCGCCAGAGCATCGAGTAGTTGCGAACCGGTTCAGGCGGCAATCGGCAACGCTCAGATCGCGGTGAGCGATCTCGTCGTCGCGAGGACTACCAGCGCCTGAGACTCGGGCGGGCCACCCGCTCCCAGTAGAGACTGTATGGTTGGTTTTCGGCATCCGCCGAGAGCGTCGAACAGCAGGGACCGGGTTTTCACTGTGAGTACAGGGACATTAACGATCTACGAGGACAGGACCGTCCGAATCGACGATCAGGGCGTCACGATCCGCCACTATTACTTCCCGTTTGTCAGCAAGTTTGTTCCGTACTCACAGATCGAATCCGTCGACCTCGGAGTCATGTCATGGCTGAGTGGACGCTTACGAATTTGGGGAACAACAGATTTCAGCTCGTGGTACAGCCTGGATCTTTCACGCCCGTGGAAGGAGACCGCGGTGGTACTCACCCTCGCCGGCCGCGGAGCGCCTTCATTCAGCCCCAAGGACGCAGATCGCGTCGAGACCGAAATCCGCAGTCGCATCGGATCGCACGCCGCGAACTGACTAGCGAAACTCGGATTCGACGGTAACGATGTCACTCCAGTCGGTTCGACCGAACAACCGCGCCAGTGCAGTGAACAGAACGTCCGGGTCGATGACGCTCTCGGCTGAGTGCACACCGACCCGATCCCGAATCGTTCCGTCGGCCAGCCGGGACACCACCTGAGCAAGGCCGAGCGCCAAGGGGATTCCGGTTGCACCGGCCATGTCCGACAGTAACTCCGATACCGGTGAATCGTCAGCGATCCGTGCCACGACGCGCATCTCTCGACCTTCGCGCACCCCGGTCGCCGAGGCGAAAAACAACGGCAAGGATCCATGACCGGCACGCGTGAGCATTCGAGGCGCAGCACGGATCATCCGCCGGAGCGAGGGCTTGCCCAATTCTTCAGCAGCCGAGTCGAGATCGATTCTCCCCTTGTCGATATCGGAGCGGAGAACGTCGAGGAACGCCACGGTTTCCGGTGTGATCACCATCAGATTTGCCGAATGCCCTGCAGGATTGATGGTCCGATGAAACATCACCGGCTCCGGATGCCCGACCACGTAAGCGTTCCCCCGACGTCCGCCGGGCAGTTCGAGTGCGATGGAACGCAACGGTTCTTCGTTGACGATTCGCCCCGCACGAACCACTGGAACCGTGCCGCTGATCTGCTGCATCCAGTGAACGGCCGCTGCACTCAATGTGTCCACCGACTCGTCCTCGCCCTCGACATCAACCGGCCAGGCTGTGTACAGATCGTCGACCACGTCCAATCGCGAGACTGCCATCGCGGCCAGGAGGTTACTCATCCCGGGACTTGCGCCCATGCCGACTACCGCACAGATTCCGGCTCCCCTCGCGGCACAGTCCAATTCCAGCATGTCGACGGCCGGCTCCCAGTCGTCGCAGATGTCGAGATAGTGAGTCCCGGTCTCGATCGCTGCCTGGAGAATGCCCACGCCGAAACGGAAGAACGGTCCGACCGTATTGACGACCACGTCTGCGCCGTCAAGCAATTCACGTAGCGTGCGACCGTCCGTGACGTCGATGCTGCGCGCCTCGACTTCCGCTGACGCCTGCGCCAGTTCAACTGAAAGACGCTTCGCAGCATCGATATCGCGATCCGCGACTACTACCTTGCCGATTCCCGGCAATGTTGCGGCCAGACGAACTGCTGCCGAGCCCATGGCACCGGCACCACCCAGTGCGACAACCGTGATTCCGTCAGCCATGAATTCCCTCCAAAAATGCAGTCTGATCCGCTAGATAGCCGGGAGCGAAGATCGAACGGGGAGCAAGAACGGCCACCAGAGCCGACATCAATTCCGAGTCTTCGAGGTCCTTCTCCACAATCGAGTGAGTGGCGTCGGGGTACTTCTTGACCACCAGTTGCCCTGGCGAGTCGAGTAATTCGCGGTACACCCTTTCGGTATCAGCCACGTCGACGTTGACGTCTTGTCCGCCGATGATCAAGAGCACCGGAACCCTCACGGTTTCGAGATCGGCTCGCGCATCCGAGAGGTAGTTCTTTCGGATGAAGTTCCACCGGTCTTCGGTGAGACCGTCGGCCTCGCCGGAGGCCACGAGATCGTCGAACGATGCATCACGGGCCAACTGATCCAAGTTCTTCGCACGATCGACCCGCGCTTTCTCGAACTCGTCGGCCGACGCATTTCTCTCGGAAAGTTCGGCTAGGGTATTGAATTCGCCTTGTTGGAGCCAGTTGATCGCGGGACCCACGGCAATGACGAACGCTACGTCCGGGTCGAGGTTCACCACCTTGGGCATCACCCACCCTGCCTGGCTTGCACCCCACAGACCGATACGAGACGGATCGATATCCGAACGTCCCCGCGCCCACTCGATTGCCGCTTCCGTTTCTGCCGCGCGATCGTCCATGCTCTGATCGAGCCAATTGCCCGGTGCCCCATTCACCCCCGGCTTGTCCCAGGAGAGTGACGCGTACCCCGCCTTTGCGAACGCCTCCCACACCGGTCGATAGAACGTCTCATGTGTTGCATCGACCGGGCCGTCTCCGTGGACGAAAACCACGAGCCCGAAGGGACCGTCACCGTGTTCGGGCAGTGCAAGGACTCCCTGGAGCGGCACCGATCCCCCGGTGATCGTCACTTTTTCCTCACGGATGTCATAGGTGTTCTGGTACAGCGTCCAGCCCACCAGAGTCGCGATCAGAACAACGACCACCGCCAGGGAAGTAACCATCCACCTGCGTAAACGAGGCTTACTCTTGCCCTCGCTCATCGATTCCGCTGCCATCTTCCCGCCCTAACGTACGAATTTGAAACGATCGTATTGCATTCGATAGTACAGTTGTGGGCGAAGATGTCGAGAAGCGAGGAAAGGACATGGCGATGACCGACATGGACGTCGATGTACCCACGAGGATCTTGATCGAGGGACTACTGCGCACGGACGGAACTGTCGACGGACGCACCCTTTATGCCACCGCCGACGCCCTCGACAAAACTGATCAACAGGTTCGGCTGTGCATCAAGCGGTTGGTCACCGAGGGGAAGTTCACTCAGGAAGGTCGCGGGCGGCAGGCCACGCTACGAGCAACGCCGAAAGCCGTGCGCGAGATGGAACCCGACGTCGAATTCGTTCGGCTGGCCTATCAACAAGACCGCGACACTGTGACGCCGTGGGACGGGTATTGGCACCTGGCCGGGTTCGCAATTCCGGAGTCGTCGCGGAAAGCGCGAGATGCGCTGCGCACCAAGGTCGTTTACCTCGGCGGCGCGCTCGTCCAGGGCGGTCTGTACGTCTCGCCGCACGCCTGGGAACCGTATATTCACGATGCGGCCGCCGAACTCGACGTCGAACAGCACCTGTCTTCTCTCACCACTCGAGATCTGAAAGTGGGCATGCTCGTAGACCCCGTGAAGATTGCCGCGCAGTTGTGGCCACTGGACCAGATCGCTGACGGATACGAACGGCTGCTCGACGTAGCGACCGCACGCCTGCACAAACTGCAGAACGGTTCCGGTACCGATGCTGTCACGATGACCATCGAGCTCGCGGCGGAATTCACGCGAGCCATGGAACCGGATCCGCTGTTGCCGCCGGAACTACTGCCCACCAACTGGATCGGCACGAGGGCTCGGTCGATCACTGCGCAATGCTGGACGCTTCTGGCACAGGTGGACGGTGCCGACGAATTACCGTCGCTGTTCCACCTGTACGCAGATGCAATCGGTGACGATCAGGACGCAAGCGTGCGCTGACGGGGCGGCAGTCCGAAACGCCCGAGAACCTCGTCGACTGCGGTGGACGGTGTGACAAGTCCGCGATCCTGAAGCCACGGAATGGTGCTGTCCACCAGATGCTCGAGCGCGCGAGGCAATGCGAGAGGCAGCAACGTAACGCCGTCGGCGACCTCGGCAGCTCGGATATCGGCGATCAAACTGCCGAGACCGGAAGGCGTTCCGACGTAGTGAAGCGAAACGGGAACCCGCGGCGCCGTCAACGCGCTGTCCAACTGTGCAAGCTCTTTACGGGCGGAGCGAGCCTCCGGCGCGATCAGAATCTCGAGATCGACCAGTACTGCGACACTGTCGGGATCGCGTCCTTCTTCGGCGACAGCAGCGCGTATCCGTGCACGTTCGAGCTGTGCCTCACGCAGGTCCGCAGCGCGAATCCGAACCACATTGGTAGGGAATGAGGCTAAATCGAGAGCCTTTTCGCCCTCGGTGAGGTCCACCCAGTAGTCGCCGCCGATGATGGGCAGGTTGCCGGGTGCGCCCTCAGCTGCCGGATGGTGACCGGATCCGGTCAACTCGACCGCTACGTGCAGAGAATGCGAAGCGCGTGAAGACATGTGAGACCTCCGAAAATCAGAAAAGTATGGGATGAGCGAGACGAATCGTCAGCTCGAACACATTCCTGACGAGGTGCGGCACAGATCGACATGGCGACGGCACCACTGACCGAGAGTGATGCTCACTCTCGAAGGGGTGGCGGGGAAATCCGCTGGTGCCATGGCTGCCATGCTAGTTGTCCGTTCGAGTTTTCGGGGACCGAGCTCAGCTCAGACGCACTCGGCTGCGCCGGCGTTGTCGTCTGCGGCTCCGAGGAAGGGGCGGGTCTCGGGCACGGGGTTCCACGCACCGGCAGTCTTGGCGTAGTTCCAATCACGCTGATTCGAAACCAGGATGTTCACGGCGTCTACCAACCGCGTCACGTCGTCCGAGCTGCTACCGAGGCCGAGGCTGGCGCGAACTGCACCGCCGGAGAGGCCGAGGCGTGCGAGAACCGGGTGTGCGCAGAAGCGACCGTCGCGAACTCCGATGCCGTGCTCGGCGGAGAGGAATGCGGCGATTTCGCCCGCTTCGAATCCGTCGACGGTGAAGGTGACGATTCCGACGGCGTCCGGTGCGTCATTCCACAGTCGCACGAGCGAGACGCCCTCGATGGCGGACAATCCGTCGGTGAGCTGGGCGGTGAGTGCCTTCTCGTGCTCGGCGATGACGTCGAAGTCCAGCGCGTGCAGGGTTTCGCATGCGGTCGCGATGGCTGCCGCACCGAGAACATTGGGGGAACCTGCCTCGTGGCGGGCAGGCGCGCAGGCCCACTCCGTGGACTCGATGGTCACCTCACGCACGGCGCCGCCGCCGGCGAGGTACGGCTGAGCCTCGTCGAGCCAGTCACGGCGTCCGACCAGAACACCCGCGCCGAAGGGCGCATAGAGCTTGTGACCGGAGAAAGCGATGTAGTCGACCCCGCATTCCTGCAGGTCGATGCGACGGTGAGGAGCCAACTGAGCTGCGTCGACGAGGATACGTGCGCCGCAACGATGAGCGATGTCAGCCAAGCGTGCAATCGGCAGGATCTCGCCGGTCACGTTGGAGGCACCGGTGATTGCGAGCAGCGCTGCAGGCTTGGTGCACAGTTCACCGATCAGACGCTCGATCGTCTCTTCGATGGTGTCTGCAGCGGTGACGATACGAGCGTCGTTCCACGGCAACAGGTTTGCGTGATGCTCGACATCGAGGACGACGGTGCTGCCGGGGACGCACTGCGCAAGCAGGTTCAGCGAATCGGTGGTGTTCCGGGTGAAGACGACAACCTGATCGTCGGCACAGTTCACGAAACGAGCAACGGATTCACGAGCGTTCTCGTAGGTGAGCGTGGAGATCCGAGACGCGTAGCCGGCACCGCGGTGGACGCTGGCGTATGTCGGCAGCAACTCGGCGATACGGTCGGTGACCTGGGCCAATGCCGGCGCACTCGCGGCGTAGTCGAAGTTGGCGTAGGAGCATTCGCCGCCCTGAACCAATGGAACCTGCAGGTCAGCACCCGAAACCTTGGCAATCGCGGTGGTGCGGCAGGTGTCGGCACTCAATACAGCAGTCATCGAAGACAATCCTCACGTTCAAGGACTCGTTCGTCGGGTGATGGCCCCGGAAGAGTCCGCGCTTGCCGCATTCGTTTTCGAACGCAGCCGGGTCGTCACCCGGAGCACCCCACCGCGGAGGAGGGTTGCCGACCAGCAAGCCGGGGCTGAACACTGGTACTCGTGACCTGGCAACGAGGATGGCAGGAACCTCCCTTGCTTGTCAAGACGAAGCCGCGAAGATCTCCGTCAGGGCGCGATGGTCCGGCAAGCAAGGTGGAGCGCGAGTCTCGTTTCCGGATCTGCGAGATCCACCGAGAGAAGGCGCTGAATTCTATCGATCCGACTCGATACGGTGTTGCGGTGCAAGCCCATTCGGGTTGCGGTGTGAGCCAGAGACGATTCTTCGTCGAGGTACGTCGACAGAGTCTCGAGCAACTCTCCATTCGAATCTCGTAGCGGCGCGAGCAGTGCCGCGGCTGCGGGCTGAAACGTGTCGGTTCGCGTCCACGCCAGCAGCAACTGCGCCAGACCCAGGCGGTCCACGTGCAGGAAGCGGCCTGTCTGCGACCTCGAACCCGCGAGCCGAGCGGCATCCCCGGCCTCAGACAGGGACGCACCGATTCCAGCCGGACCGTCGTGTGCGCGTCCCACACCGACCCAGGTCTCCATCGTGGGTTCCAACCTCGCCTGAGCTGCACGGATGCTCTCGGCGATCCTGGTGATCGACTCCGGTCGCGGCTCGCCCGGCAGAGTGGTCCACGCTGCCCAGCCGTCAGCCTGTTCCACGACATTGGCGTCGATTCCCTCGGCGGCGAGGGCGTCTGAGACCTCACTGCGCCTGGCCACCAGGTCGACCTCACCGACCGCCAGGACTTTGATGCCGATATGCCATCCGTCCAGTGCCCAACCCGCGTCGAGTGCGCGCCGGAGCAGTCCGGGTGTGGCGTCTGCTGACGTGTCGATCAGTTCACCGAGTAGCGCGCTACGCCGGCGCGCTTCACGCTCGTCGACCATGCGTGCAACGGCCAGTCGGTGCCCGGCAGCCAACGAGGCCACGTCGAGAACCACTGAGAGAGAAGCCTCTTCGACGCTTTGACGCACCGGGAGCAGCACCGCCAGCCAGGGCTCTCGGGCTGCGCCGGACATCACCGGGCACGCAATCAGGACCCCGCCGGAGTCCAATTCAACAGTGGTGGGCGCCCCGCGGCCCGACAACATACCGGCGGCTGCTCGATCAGCGTCGGACAACAAATCGGCGCCGGTCAGCGGGCGTCCGGACGCGTCCAGGAGGATGAACGAACGCTGAAATGTGTTCAGCAGCACCGACAGAAGATTCTCGACGCTTCCGCCGGCCCGCTGGCCCGCGTGTGTCGCCCGCAGTACCGCGTCGGCCATCACCGCCCGCGAATTCGAGAGAAGATCACGAAGATCCACGCTGAACTGCCACGGGTCGGATACTCCGAGCACCACCAGTCCGAGGCGATCGGCAAGCAACGAGAGATTCGCATCCTCCGCCGCAGTGCTGTGTACCGCGAGCACCCGGCAGCCGGTCGCCGCCGTGCGTCGAAGGAGAGCGTCGAATCTCCACTCCCCGACGTCGATTCGATCGAGAATCACCAGAACTGATCCTGCACCCGCCGCACCCGACACGGCCTCGGCTGACTGTGCCGATTCCCCGGTGAGCGCTCCCACTGTCGTCACGACGGGATCACCTTCGCCGGCAAGTCGATACAACCCGACAAAAATCGGGTTGTTCAGCAACGCCGACACACTCGCGCTCATTGCGCCTCCATCAGCACTGCGTCGTGGTCGATCCCGAAGGCCCGCGGGCCGACAACTTTCAACCTGCTCACATCTTCCGCCCACCACTGAGGGCCGGGCAGAACCAACACGGCCACGTCCTGCCCCTGGTGCACTGATTCGCACGAGACGAAGGCACCGGTCCGGACGTCGAGCAACGTCACGATGTCCGGACATGTCGCAATCATCTCGCCGTCCGACGCGACGGTCAGGAACTCACTTTCGAATTCGACTCGTATCACCGCAGAATCGTGTTCGAGAATCACGTTGCCCCGACGATCGCCGGCGTTCGGGCGACTACGACGCACCGCACGCACCCGGCCTGTCCCCATTACTCGCCCCCCGGAGCTTTCGGCGATCTCCCGCCAACTGCCGAGGGTCCCGACGTGCTGACCCAGTTCATATGCTCGGGACAGAGTTCCCGGAATGCACGCCTCCTGCACAGTCCGCGCATCGATCGACGCGATCGCCAGAGCGCCCCAACCGCTGGTTCTCCCGATCAACGACCGCACTGCTACCTCGGCGCCCAGCACATCCACTCCGTCGACGACGGTAATGAGGCCGCCGGGCTGGGCGAGAGTGACCGGGCACAATTCCAACCCGGCTGCGGCGAGAGAGAAGTGATCGAGCCGAGGCATCGCTCGACCGAGCAGGTCCGCGTCGACCACGGGAATCCCCAACGCCAACGCCGCCGCAATGCCGGAGAGAGCGTTGAGTCCACCGCCTTCGAAAGTCATCACCGCGGTCGGACGTTTACCAGTCCACCGCGTCAAAGCTGCTGCAGTGTCGGCAAACTCATTCCCGGAGGGCAGTTGCTCTTCCAAAGCCAGGGCCGATCCGACGATTCCCACCGGCATGATCATCGCCCCGGACGGCAACTGGTCCGGCGCGATGACTTCTACCGACGTTGACGTCATCAGTGGACGCAGCATTTCCACGAACAGGCGTGGATCGCCGCCCCCACCGCAGCCCAAGACCACCGCCCCCGCTGCGATCGCGTCGAGGTCGGCCTCCCGGACCGCGTGCAGCCTGCTCACGGCTCGCTATTCTGCCAGTACAGGTTGCTCGAGTGTCTCCACCGGCAGGAACGGGCGATCGAGTCCGAAGCTTGCCGGGCCGAAGACCGCCAGTGCCTCCGGTGTTCTCATGATCGGCGGAGTCGCGATCCCGATGACCGCAACTCGCTGCCCGTACCGCAATCCCTCGGTGGTGATGGGCTCGGCAGTGTCGGCCTCGACGATGCAGATAAGGTCTGGCACGATCGCCACCATTACTCCGGATTGCACGGCGATCAGATTTTCGTTCTGGAATTGAACTTCCAGCTCTTCGTCTCCGACGCCGGCGATCCGCACCGAACCTCGAGCGAACCCCTCATCGGTTCGCCGGTCGACATCGATCACCTTGCCGTGAAAGAGAACTCGCCCGTATCCGTAAAGCGTGTCGGCGAGACCGTCCACCAGCGCCTGAACCGGGTCCACCCGCTGCTCACGTGAAAGCCTGATGGACCGACCGATGGCCAAGGCCAACGACAGAGTCCGTGGGATCGCCGTCCGCTTCACATCTGCACCCGTCATCGAGTACTGCGCGATATGCGCCATCCCACCGAACCTCGACGTCACCCCGCGAGCGAGGCCCTCCAATCTGCTGTTGTCGCTGCCGGTGTCGAAGATCGCAACCTCGTCGTGCTCGTTCGCCATGGCGAGCGGACTCGCCGAAATCCCGTACACCGAGAAGGTTTCCATCTCGAGCTGAGGAAAGGCTCGTCCCATCCCGTCGGCGTCGACAACCGGCAGTCCGCGCCGCGCTGCCACCAGCAACGGAATCATCGAATTGATCCCGCCGCACTCCATCGGCATCGTGGCATCTGCAGTTCGCCCCGTGTGCTTCTCCAACGTGATCAGCGCCAGCTCGGGTTCGGTTCCGCGCGGCATCTTCTCGACCACGACGGTCGGTGCACCCATCTGCGCGACGGGGATCACCCACGCGTCGTCGTCGAGCTCCTCCGGATCCAGAATCGTGATTTCACCGGCTTCCCCGAGCGCCTGCGTGACCAACATCTTGCCGACGAACGGATCTCCCCCGCCGCCGGTCCCCAACAAAGCTGCGCCCCTGGCGAGGTCGTCGAGGTCTGCCGTTCGTAGTGTCCAACTCATCGTGAGCCTTCCTGACCGGTGGAGACCAGACCACTGTGCAGTGCCAAGTCACCGACTGCCTTCACTCGAATACGTGTTGCGTTGCCCGGCAGATACGGAATCGGGACCTCGTCGAACTCCACGATCTGCACCGACTCGGGCCGTGCGCCTGCTGCGACTGCCCGATCGATCGCCTCCTGGCGAGCGTCGTCGGCAAGAATCTGCCTGCGCCCGTCCCGTACCGCTTCGACTCGATCTACCTCACCACTGACCTGCGCGATCGCAGCGCCGATCGCATTGGCAACGTCGAAGCGCTCAGGACGAATCACCGTTCCCAGGCCGGGAAGTTCGTGCTCCAGCAAAACCGATCCCCCGCCAACCGCCACAACGGGAAGTGGATCCGACGTGGTCCGCATCTGTTCCACGGCGTCGGCGACCCGGCGCGAGATCCGGTCGAGTGCCGTCGACACCAGACCGCGGTCGAGGTGCGCTACCGCACTGCGATCTCCGACGTCGGCCAAGCCTGCCGCGACGGCGATGTCGGTGGCCGTCAACGTGTCACCGCCGAATACGAGTGCCCGTGAACCCAATTCGTATCCCACAGATTCGGGTCCGACTGTGAGCCCGTCTGCATCCACCAGCGAACCACCACCGATACCGATCGAGAAGACGTCCGGCATACGAAAATTGGTCCGTACCCCCGCGACCGTCACCTCCGTGGTGGCTTCTCTGGGGAAACCGTTGGTCAGTACGCCCACGTCGGTAGTGGTGCCCCCGATGTCGATCACCGCACAGCTGGCCAGACCGGACAGAACAGCGGCGCCTCGCATGGAGTTGGTCGGTCCCGACGCGAAAGTCGCCACCGGATAACGCCTTGCGTACTCGATGTCCATCAAGGTTCCGTCGTTCTGGCTCAGATACAGCGGTGCGGCGATGCCCTGCTCGACCAAAGAACTGGCAAGACCGTCGACGATGTGATCGGCAAGCTCGCGAAGCGCAGCGTTGATGATGGTCGCGTTCTCCCGCTGGAGTAGACCCACTCGACCGATCTCGTGAGAGAGCGAAATTGCGACGTCCGGGCCGAGTTCCTGACGCACGATCTCCGCTGCCGCCGCTTCGCATTCGAGATTGACCGGAGAGAACACCGACGATATTGCGACCGAACGAGTACCGCTGCGAGCCATGTCGGCGGCATGGCGACGAATCTCGCCGGGATCCAGCGGTGAGATACGACGACCGTCGAACTCGTGCCCACCGTGAGCGAGGTAGTGCCTTCCTTGCACAGCGGAGACCAGGTCTCGCGGCCACCCCACCATCGGCGGAAGCGCTGCGGTCGCCGGAAGCCCCAATCGCAGAGCCGCTGTTGGTGCAAGTCCTCGCTGCTCGATGAGAGCGTTGAGAAAGTGCGTCGTGCCGATCATCACTGCTTGAACAGCGCTGGGAGAGAACGAGTACTGCTGCTGCAGCGCCG
The DNA here is from genome assembly GCF_030407755.1 of Rhodococcus sp. APC 3903. Classification (NCBI taxonomy): domain Bacteria; kingdom Bacillati; phylum Actinomycetota; class Actinomycetes; order Mycobacteriales; family Nocardiaceae; genus Rhodococcus; species Rhodococcus sp. APC 3903. The sequence continues at coordinate 23,379 of NZ_JASDCV010000013.1, read as the reverse complement.
TCAGAGCTCCGCCGATTCCGCCGGTGATGTCCTTGCTGGTCGAGTGTTTGACATGCCCGATGACGGTGGTCCCGTCCATCAGGACCGCATCGGTGTTTGTACCACCGACGTCGATTCCGATTCGCATCGCGAACTCCCTTCTACAGTGTTTGCAGTGCTAGTGCGTGAGCGCAGATGTTCCCGAAGGCTCTTGCGGCGCTTCGGTTGTGGTGCGTCCGACCCCGCGAATCAGGCCGAGTCGACCCGCGACGACGTAGAGAACGAATGCCGAGGCCACCGCGTTGATGGACGGCAAACCGAAGGTGCTGTAATGCCCGATCAGCGCCGAGACGATCCAGATCACCAACGTGGCCGGTACCCAAGTGGGCGCCGAGTTCGGGAGGGTACCCGCGGCTCGACTCTCCTCCAGGTCCTTGCGCCAGGTCTTGACGATGAAGTACTCCGCCACCATGATTCCGGCGATCGGCGGGAATCCGACGCCTAACAGGATCAGGAAGTCGGTGAACGAGTTCAGGATTCCGGCAGCCGCGAGGATCGAACCGGTCACGCCGACCACAGCGGTGACGACGGCGCGATTGATGCGTCGCCCGAACACTACGTCGATGAAGTTCACGATGCCGAGCCCCGAGCTGTACAGGTTCCAGTCGTTGATCTTGAAAGTTCCGAGAACAATGATGAGAACGCCGACCCAGCCGACCGACGACAGGATGATCGTGGCGATGTCGGAACTGCGAACGGCATGCGCAAGAAGTACACCGGTCAATCCGATCACGTATTCGCCTAATGTGATTCCGACGAGTGTCTGCTTCACGACGTCACCCGCCGTGCGGTTGAATCGCGTCATGTCGGGTGTGATCACTGCTCCGGCAATGAAACCGCCTGCGACGATGGTGGTTCCGGCGAGGAAGCTGAGCTCCGGCCCGGCTGGAGCAGATGCCATCAGATCTGACAGCGAGTGATTACGCAGTTCGGAGATGACGGCCCAACCCACCAGAAGCAGGAACAGGGGAACGGTGATGTTGGCGATCAGCTGCATGGAGCCGAACCCGCGAAGGACTATCGCGGTGATCAGAAGGCCGAAGACCAGGGCCCACGCCCACTGCGGCAGAAACGGCATGATTCCGTGCAAACCTGATGCAGAGACAGCAGATTGGATGCCGAACCAACCGATGAGGCTGACTCCGATCACCAGGCCGATCACCGCGGAACCAGCGTGCCCGAATCCACACCAGCGTGCGACCACCGACGTGTTGAGCCCTTCACGAACCCCGATGATGCCGATGAAAATACAGACAACCTCGAGAATCACCGCCCCGACTGTCAATGCCCAGAAGGCATTCCAGAACGTCATGCCGTAGCCGAGCGTCGCACCGAGCAGGAACTGTGCGAGTGCCGAAACCTGACCGAATCGCTGTACTGCCACCGAGAACCACGAATACCGTGCTTCGTCGGGAACGCGGGTGAGCGCGTAGTCGTCACCGTCGGACACTTCACCGCCGGCGGCGGTCGTTGATGTGTTTTTCATGACGGACTCCTCGAATAGTTGGGAAGTGTTCTCGGAGAAGACGGTACGAATGTGGTCGGGGTCACGCCTATGGGCGAATTGGCGTTTCTTCGTGTTACGACAATGCATTTCGCACAGTCGTCATTTCACTCAGTCGTCAAATGGCACGGGCCTAGCGCAACGCGTACCCGCCGTCGGGGTACAGCGTGGAACCCGTTGTGTACGTGTTGGTGAAGAGATAGAACACCGCTTGTGCAATCTCGTCTTCGTTCCCGACACGGCCGAGCACGTTGTTCTCCGCACTCCAGGTGAACGCCGCCTCCCGAACCTCCGCCGGGCGCTGAGCCCACAGATGCCCGTCGATGGTTCCGGGAGCAACGGTGTTGACGCGAATCGGCGACAGTTCGACCGCCAGCCCCCGCCCGAGTCCCTCGATTGCCGCATTGGCCGCAACGTAGGCCGCGGCAGCCGCGGGTGGCCGCACACTGGCAGCACCGGACATGAGGACCACCGATGCGGTGGGTGTCAGCCTGTCGAGCGCAGCGTGCACGACGCGGTACTGCCCCCAGAACTTGGAGGTGAACGGCGACGCCGCTTCCTCGACGCTCTGTTCACGGAACGAGCCGACCTGGTAATCGGCAGCCGTGGTGAAGAGAGCGTCGACGCTGGGGATGTTGGTGAAGAACGCTTTCACCGAGTCGTCGTCGGAGGTGTCGACGGTGAACCAGTGCGCCGCCGCACCCAGCTGCGTGGCCGCTGCTTCCAGCTTGGATGCGGTTCGGCCACCGAGAACTACCTGCGCGCCGGCGTCGACGGCAAGCTGCGCCACCCGCAGCCCGATGCCTGTTCCGCCGCCGATCAGTACGACGGTCTTGCCTGAGAGAGGAGAAGGTGTCGTTGTCATTTAGCGACTGTAAGGCTCACCGAATTGTCCCGACATGTGCAGAATGCACAGATTTCACTACGCCACGGTGCTAAGTATCCAGACTAAGCCGGTAGAGACTGCCGCCCCCAGGGATCTCACTTGACTGAGTTTGCTGCGTCGAAACTGCCGTCACATGCACTCCTCCTTCGAGTTCGCTTGTAACAAAACAACTCCCACGACCGAAAATGTCGGTGAACCACAACCGCGAAGGGAAGTAACGAATATGGGATCAGCAGATGTCATGGCCTGGCTCGCCGAGGGTTACCTCGCCGGCGACCCGATTCGCTATCCGCTCTACGTCGGATCGATGTTCCTCGCGATGCCGTTCCAGTTGATCGGCGTAATTCTGGGTCACCCCTTCTGAGTCGCCCCTATTGAGTCACCCCTTCCGAATCGTCACATCAGGCCAGGGCGGTCGACGTAGAACGGCCAGGGTTGCGATCACCGCGGCCGCCAACCCGATGAACTCCCCCATCAAAGCCGCCCTGGTGTGATCGACGGCCGGTGACCACGACGGCTCACCCTCGTGGATCGAGAACACTCCCACTGGCACCGGTATCGGGTCGCCCCGCCACCGCCGGTGTAGACGCGAAACCGTGATGATCGTCGATCCGTCGCTGGTCTGGTGAGGTTCTCCGAAGATCGTCGAGGTCCCTGATTCCCCTCGAAATCGCTCCACCGCATCACGAATCTCCATGATCTCCATCGTCGCACCGAAACAGCAGCCCTGTGCGAGTATCGGTCGATGGCAGAGTGGTGGAATCCGAGCAGGCGCGTCGAGCGATGGTGGCAGACGATCGTGCTGGTTTGGCTACTCGTTTTCTTCGGCCCAAGCACCATCGACAAGGTCATCACAGAACCCACAGCTTGGAATTGGACATTCCTCGCAATCTGGCTTTTCGCGACGGCCGGGTCTGCTTACTACGCAGTCCAAGCCTGGCGAAACAGGAACAAACCTCAGTCGGTGTGGTGGGAAGGGACAACTGCCCCCACCGAAATCCCTGCCGACGACGTCCGTAGTGCACTCGCGTCGACTGACGACCGTATTCCGGCAATCAAGGCACTACGCGAACTGCATCCGGGCTTGGGTCTGAAGGATGCGATGGATCTGATCGACGCTCAGCGGGGCGAACAGGGCCCGCATCACTGATAGTTGCGACCATCACAATCACAGTTAGGTATCGACACCTGACCGCCACGATCGGGCAAGCACGCCAGGAGTTAACCACCTGACAGACAGGCTGTTTCGCCGAGTTTGACAAATGTGGTCAATCGGTGAGCGTCGACTCGACCGATTCAACTCACCGTACCAATCGAATTCGCCGTTCAGCATTCCACTCATGGCCCAATGCCACTATTACCCAACGATTTACAACCGGAACTACGGCATCCAGTGAGAACTTTCGCGACAGTGCAGCATCTTTCGTCCAGTTGAGTTGACCGAAACTTGACGTTACGTTGAATTTCAAAGCAATAGCCCGGTCTTGACCTGCGATGGTGTGAGCGAAACGCCCACCTACGCGTGACACGTGGCCGCCCTGATGGGCGCTGTGAATGCCTGAACGTTCGAGGAGTGGAATGACTGCGGTCAAAACTGCGTGGCGTGAACTACGGAAACCCGTGTTCATCCCCGCGTCGATAGTGATCTTTGCCCTGATCGCCTTTGCCGTGATCTACGCGGGAACCGCCGCGGATGCTTTCGAAACACTCAACAACGTGATCAGCGACGGCGTCGGCTGGTGGTACATCCTCTCGGCCACCGGTTTCGTGATCTTCGCGCTGTACTGCGGAATCAGCCGCATCGGCAACATCCGATTGGGACGTGACGACGAGCAGCCCGAGTTCGGGATGCTCTCGTGGTTCGCGATGCTCTTCAGCGCCGGCATGGGCATCGGGCTCGTGTTCTACGGAGTAGCCGAACCACTTTCGCACTACGTGACCCCACCCGTCGCCGGGCAGATCGCCGGATCCACGGACGCCGCAGCCAATCAAGCCATGGAACTGACGCTGTTCCACTGGGGCTTGCATGCATGGGCGATCTACGTCGTCGTCGGCCTTGGTCTGGCGTACATGACCTACCGAAAGGGTCGCCCGCTGTCGATCCGTTGGCTGCTCGAGCCGCTCCTCGGACGGGCTCGCATCGAAGGAAAGATCGGCCACGCCATTGACGTCGTCGCCATCGTCGGCACGCTGTTCGGTGTCGCGACGTCGCTGGGCTTCGGTGTCCAGCAGATCTCGGCCGGCCTCGACTACCTCGGCTGGGTGGAGACCGACAACTGGTTGGTCATCACCATCATCGTCATCGTGACGGGCATGGCGACCTTCTCGGTCGTCTCCGGTGTCACGAAGGGCCTCAAGTGGCTCTCCAACATCAACATGATGCTCGCTGCCGCGCTGGCACTGTTCGTCCTGATTCTGGGACCGACGCTGTTCCTCATGCAGTCGTGGGTGCAGAACCTCGGCGGATACGTCCAGGCCTTGCCCGAACTGATGCTGCGCACGTCCCCTTTCGCCGAAGACGGCTGGCAGGGCGCATGGACCATCTTCTACTGGGGTTGGTGGATGAGCTGGGCACCGTTCGTCGGCATGTTCATCGCGCGCATCTCACGCGGCCGCACCATCCGCGAATTCGTCTTCGGTGTGCTGCTGGCCCCGACGCTGGTTGGTTCGTTGTGGTTCACGATCTTCGGTAACTCCGGCATTCTGCGTCAGCGCAACGAGGGCACGATGCTCGACGCATCCGGCGCAGTGGACACCAACACGTCGCTGTTCACGCTTCTCGACGGACTTCCGCTCGGAACGATTTCGAGTGTTCTCGCGATCGTCGTGATCGTGTTCTTCTTCGTCACGTCCGCGGACTCCGGCTCGATCGTCATCGACATCCTCGCGACCGGTGGCAGCTTGGAGACCTCCAAGATCACGCGTGTCTACTGGACGTTCCTCTCCGGTGCCGCGGCCGCAGTTCTCCTCATCGTGGGTGGCAGTGGATCGCTCACGGCGCTGCAAACCGTTGCCATCGCCACGGCGGTACCGTTCTCGGTCATCATGGTGCTGGCATGTCTGTCGATGCTGAAGGCGTTCCGATACGAGGTCGCGTCGGCACCACGCTACCTGCGGGTTTCTACAAATGCCTCGGCATCGACCGACGTTCCGCAACCCACCGAAAAGCGGCTCCGCGATCTGAAGATCTCGTCGACCTTCGCCGGGCTCACCCCGTCACAAAGCGGAATCATGACGGATCCCTCCGACGCCCACATGCTCGTCGCGGTCCACGAAGTTCCCGCCCATGCGGTCAACATCGACCCGGATACCGGCGCCGTCGACTTCTCCGAGGAATCGAAGGTCGTCGATCCGCTGGGCGGAGAGGTGTTCGACACACCCGAGTTCGCCGACTCGGCAGAAGGCCACGCGCAAGCTGCCAGTACGGACTGACCGGCACGTTCGGCATGTTGCATTAGGCATATCTGTTCACCAACTCGCAAACTTGTCATGAGACTTTCAACTCGACAGTTCGCAGGACTCTAAGTTTCGTGAGTAGAACAGGACCAACGGGTTTGCCACTCCAGTCGCAGTCGGAGACGGAACAATCTTTCGGGATTCCGTCCGTATTCCTACGGTCGGCGCATGCACCTGCGCCGCGCACGCTCATCGACATCGTGCGGGCCTCAGCCGAGGCCAACCCGGAAGCACCTGCCATCGACGACGGCGACACCACACTGTCGTACTCGGAGTTGCTCGACGAGATCGCGCTCGGTGCGCGCTGGCTCGGTGATGCCGGCGTCGGCGCAGGTGACCGCGTCGGAATCAGGATGCCGTCAGGTTCGCGTTCGCTGTACGTGGCGATCCTGTCGATCCTCGCGGCGGGCGCCGCCTACGTTCCCGTCGACGCCGACGATCCGGAAGAGCGCGCCGAGTTGGTGTTCGGCGAGGCGCAGGTAGCGGCGATCATCACCGGCGACGGAATCCAGCCGGGGACGGCGCCGAAGCGGCTCGAACATCCACCGGTTCGCGAACCCGAACCCGAGGACGACGCCTGGATCATCTTCACCTCAGGATCCACGGGCACCCCCAAGGGCGTCGCGGTCACTCACCTCAATGCCGCAGCCTTCGTCGACGCCGAGGCGCGCATGTTCCTCCAGGACGAGCCCATCGGGCCTGGTGACCGCGTCCTCGCGGGACTCTCCGTGGCATTCGACGCGTCCTGCGAGGAGATGTGGCTCGCGTGGCGCCACGGCGCCTGCCTCGTCCCGGCTCCTCGTTCGCTGGTCCGCAGCGGCATGGACCTGGGCCCGTGGCTGGTCTCGCGTGACGTCAGCATCGTCTCCACTGTGCCGACGCTTGCGTCTCTGTGGCCGGCCGAGGCCCTCGAAGCCGTTCGACTCCTGATCTTCGGCGGCGAAGCCTGCCCACCCGAACTGGCCGAACGCCTGGCCGTCGAGGGCCGTGAGGTCTGGAACACTTACGGCCCCACCGAGGCAACCGTCGTCGCCTGCGGCGCACTGATGGACGGCAAGAGCCCCGTCAGCATCGGCCTCCCCCTCGACGGCTGGGACCTTGCCGTCGTCGACGCCCAGAGCAATCCCGTCGCGGTCGGCGAGGTGGGCGAGCTGGTGATCGGCGGCGTCGGCCTCGCCCGTTACCTCGACCCCGCGAAGGACGCCGAGAAGTACGCGTCGATGCCCTCGCTCGGGTGGGAACGCGCCTACCGAAGCGGCGACCTGGTCCGGCTCGAGACCACCGGCCTGATGTTCCAGGGCCGCGCGGACGATCAGGTCAAGCTCGGCGGCAGGCGCATCGAACTCGGTGAGGTCGACAACGCCTTGCAGAATCTGCCGGGTGTGAGCGGCGCTGCCGCAGCCGTGAAGAAGACGGCAGCCGGCAACCAGCTCCTCGTCGGGTACATCGCCAGCACGGATCCCGACTTCGATCTCAAGGCCGCTCATGCACTGCTCAGCGAGCAGCTACCAGCAGCCCTCGTGCCGCGTCTGGCGTTGATGGACGAACTTCCGACGCGTACGTCAGGCAAGGTCGACCGCAATGCGCTGCCGTGGCCGTTGCCCGGCGCCGGTGAAGATGCCGGGGCCGCGTTGGGCCTCGACGGCACCGCTGCCTGGGTTGCCGGCCTGTGGGGATCGATCCTGGGAGCCCAGATCACCGGACTCGACGACGACTTCTTCGAAGTGGGCGGCGGATCCCTCTCTGCTGCTCAGTTGGTGACCGCCCTGCGCGAGCGGTTCCCAGAAGTGACCGTCGCACAACTCTACGACCATCCACGGTTGGGATCGCTCGCCGAATATCTCGACGAATTGGCACCCACCGAAACTGTGGAGCCGCGCATCGTCGCTCCAACACCCTTGAAAACTCAGCTGGCGCAGATCGCCGTCACCGTTCCACTCACGACGCTCACCGGACTGCAGTGGGTGACGTGGCTGGCGATCGCGAACAACGTCCTCGGCTGGTTCGTCGACGTCAGCTGGGCACCCACGGTCTCGTGGTGGTGGATCCTGTTGGCGTTCATCGTGTTCATCACGCCGATCGGCCGTATGACCATCGCCGTCGTCGGGGCGCGCCTGCTCCTACGCAAGTTGGAACCAGGAACGTACCCGCGAGGTGGTAGTGAACACCTGCGTCTGTGGATAGCGCTGCGACTCACCGAAGCCAGTGGCGCAGCCAACCTTTCGGGCGCACCGTGGATGCTCTACTACGCCCGCGCCCTCGGCGCCGACATCGGCAGCGGCGTCGATCTCCACACACTTCCTCCCATCACCGGCATGCTCGAACTCGGTGACGGCTGCTCCGTCGAACCCGAAGTCGACCTCTCGGGCCACTGGATCGACGGCGACGTCATTCACATCGGCGAGATCAAGATCGGCGACGGCGCCTCCGTCGGTTCACGCTCGACGCTTCTGCCCGGCGCGCGTATCGGTCGGGACGCCGTCGTCGAACCCGGATCTGCGGTGTTCGGCCGAGTAAAGGCAAACCAGCAGTGGGCCGGCTCCCCCGCCACCAAGGTCGGGAAAGCGAATCATCCTTGGCCGGCCGAACATCCGAAGCGCGCACCCGGCTGGGTGCCGGTATACGGCGTCACCTCGGTCTTCCTGGCCGGTATGCCGATCTTCGCTCTGATGGCCGGAATCGCGTTGATAGGTTGGTGGATCCGCGACACCGACACGCTCGCGAGCGCAGTGCTCCAATCGCTGATCATGCTTCCCGTCGCGACCATCCTGAGTTTGCTCGTCTTCGCAGTCGTCACACTGGTGGCCGTTCGTCTTCTCTCGATCGGGCTGACCCCCGGCTACCACCCTGTCCGCAGCCGCATCGGCTGGCAGGTGTGGGCGACCGAACGCCTGCTCGACTCGGCCAGAACCTTCCTCTTCCCGCTCTACGCGAGCCTGCTGACGCCGGGATGGCTCCGCCTCCTCGGCGCCAAGATCGGCAAGAACGTCGAAGCATCCACCGTGCTCCTCCTTCCCAAGTTCACGACGGTCGCCGACGGCGCATTCCTCGCCGACGACACCATGGTTGCGAGCTACGGCCTCGGCGGCGGCTGGATGCACATCGAACAGGCGAAGATCGGCAAGCGTGCGTTCCTCGGCAACTCCGGTATGACCGCACCCGGTCGACGCGTCCCCAAGAACGGTCTCGTGGCGGTTCTGTCGGCCACCCCGTCCAAGGCCAAGTCCGGATCATCGTGGCTGGGTAGTCCACCGGTACGTCTGAGAAGGGCTGCCGGGGACACCGACGCCGCCCGCACGTTCAATCCGCCGATGCGACTCAAGATCGCCCGCGGAGTGGTCGAAACCTGCCGACTGATCCCCGTGATGGTCACGTTCGGCATCGGTCTCGGTGTTCTGTTTGCACTCGAAGCACTGGTCGGCGCCGTCGGATTCTGGTTCGCGGCTCTGTTGAGCGGCGTAATTCTGCTCGTCGCCGGAGCAGTGGCTGGCGCGATCACCATCGCCGCCAAGTGGATCGTCGTCGGACGCATCGCCAAGGTCGAGCATCCGCTGTGGAGTTCGTTCGTCTGGCGCAACGAGGTCGCCGACGCGTTCGTCGAAACCGTCGCAGCGCCGTGGTTCGCTCGCGCAGCGACTGGTACTGCCGTACTCAACATCTTCTTGCGTGGGCTCGGGGCCAAGATCGGCAAGGGCGTTTGGTGTGAGTCGTACTGGCTACCCGAGGCAGATCTTGTGACTTTGGGCGACGGAGCGACAGTGGAACGGGGGTGCGTCGTGCAAACTCATCTCTTCCATGATCGGATCATGTCCATGGACACCGTCACCTTGGGAGCAGGAGCAACGCTGGGACCGCATTGTGTCGCGCTACCCGCAGCCGGCATCGGCGCGGGAGCGACGGTAGGGCCTGCATCTCTGGTGATGCGAGGTGACACCGTTCCGCCCTCCACCCGCTGGCAGGGCAATCCGATTGCACCGTGGGTGGCGTCGTGAAGCCGAACAGAATGCTCGAAGAGCCGCTCGATCCGTACCTGCCACACAACGGCAACCGCGGTTACCGCGTGTCTCGGTACGAACTGGAACTGACGTACAAGGTCTTCAGTAACCGTCTCGCCGGCAAGGCAGTCATCACCGCTGTCACCACCGAGAGCCGATCCAAGTTCAGCTTCGACCTCGCGCAGAACCTGCAGGTGTCCAAGGTGTCCGTCAACGGTGCCCGCGGCACCAAGTACGCGCACTTGAACAACAAGCTGATCCTCACGCCGTCTACCAAGATCCCCGCGGGCGGTGCCCTGTCGGTCACCATCGCGTACAGCGGCAACCCCGAGCCGATCAAGAGCCTGTGGGGCGAAGTCGGCTGGGAGGAACTCGACGAAGGAACTTTGGTCGCAAGTCAGCCCAACGGCGCGGCGTCCTGGTTCCCGTGCGACGACCATCCGATTTCCAAAGCGTCGTACCGCATCTCGATCACCACCGATTCCCCGTTCTATGCCCTCGCCAACGGCAAGCTGATCCGCAAGCAGACCCGTGCGAGTCAGACGACGTGGGTCTACGAGCAGACCGAACCGATGGCAACCTACCTGGCGACGATTCAGATCGGTCAATACGAGCACCGACAGGTGAGCGCCGGGCCGGTACCGGTCTTCGCCGTTCACCCACCTCGGCTGCGCGCAGCGTTCGACGTCGACTTCGGGCGCCAACCCCAGATGCTGGAGGTCTTCGGAAAGCTGTTCGGCCCGTATCCCTTTGCCGACTACACCGCTGTGGTCACCGACGACGAACTCGAAATCCCCATCGAAGCGCAGGGACTCTCGATCTTCGGAGCCAACCACTGCACGGGTAGGCGCGGTTCCGAACGTCTTGTCGCACACGAGCTTGCCCATCAATGGTTCGGCAACAGCCTCACTCTCGGGCAGTGGTGCGACATCTGGCTACACGAAGGCTTTGCCTGTTACGCGGAGTGGATCTGGTCCGAGAATTCCGGTGGCCCATCCTCGAACCAACTCGCGACCAACGCCTATCAAGGGCTCGGGCGTAAATCTCAGGACTTGATCGTCGCCAATCCCGGGCCTGCCCTGATGTTCGACGATCGAATCTACAAGCGGGGCGCGTTGACTCTGCACGCCCTGCGCGGCGTTCTCGGAGACGAGAAATTCTTCGAACTGATCCGCCAGTGGACCACGAAGCATCGGCACAGCACGGTCAGCACCGAGCAATTCACCGATCTCGCTTCACGTTTCACCGACACCCCACTGCGCCCTCTCTGGGATGCTTGGCTGAATCAACGCCCGCTACCTCGGCTTTGACGCGCGTCCTTTGACGCACGCCGCCCGATGATCTGAAACAGTCGGGCGGTGTGCATGTACGGCCAGCGCGCCGTCGATGCAAGCTCGAGAGCTTCCAGCGCTGAATAGAATTCGGGATCCCACTTTTCGTCGTCGGCGGCGATGAAGTCGGAGAAGCATCGAATTCCGTAGTGGTTGACGTCCCCGAAATCGCCTGTGGCTTCAATCGCATCGATGATGTCCCCTGCGGCGAACATCGTGAGGTCTGAATCGAAAGTGACGCTACGATAACGGCTTTCACCAAGAAGGTTCAGCGCTTCCGTCGGGTCGGCACGCCTCGCCGCGGCAGCAATGGGTTCGGAGAACTTGTTGATCGAGATTACCGAGAAAATTCCACCGTCGGCCAGCGGCGCAGTCACGGCGGGCAATGCGCCGATCCCTTGCGGAAGATATTGCAGAACATTGTGCAGAAGAACCACATCGAAGGATCCGGTTGCGATCGACCTCGGAAGATCCAGCACTTCGCTGTTCACGAAGGTCATCGATGCACTCACACCAGCGGCATCGGCGCGACCTGACGCAATGTCGAGCATCGCCGGGGAACTGTCGACCAGCGTGACCTGATTCCCGTTCCGCGCCAGGAGTATCGATTCCAGACCGTCACCACCGCCGAGGTCCAAGACGCGAAGCCCAGATCGACCGCCGACATATGTGTCGAGATTTGCCCGAGCCACCGTGTATCGCAGCCGCCCCCATGGCGAGCTCTGCCAATGCGCCCACGCGTCGACGGACTTGTCGAACTTCGAACCGCTTTCATACATGCTGTCGACCGTAGTTCCACCGAGCAGCGTGCCGCAGCACACCACGCCGAAACATTCCGAATGCGCCGATAAGCTTTGTCTTACCTTTACTATAGAGGTGGGCCGAGGGACGACCCCGACAACACAATTCTCAGGGCACGCTTCCTCGACAGGTAGATCGGGGGATCGATGTTTGTTGTATTCACAATATGTTTCGTGATCGGGGTTGTCGCCCTGATCGGAGCCTTCGCCGTCGGCGAGGTTGCAGATCTGGGCGGCGGCCACGCAGACGGGCTGCCATTTCTGAGCCTGACAACTTTGGCCACAGCACTTTTCGGCTTCGGCGCCGGCGGCGTAGCTGCCACTCTCGCGGACGCTCCGAGGCTGGTAGCGGTGATTGCAGCACTCGCACTCGCCGCCGTTCTCGTTGTCGTCACGCGCGGCCTTCTTCTCCCCTATCTCCTTAAGCAACAAGATAATTCGCACATCGGGCGCGCTTCATACCACGGATTGTTGGGCACGGTCACCCTCACCATCGCAGCCGAAGGTTGGGGAGAAGTCTCGTTCGTCGACGCCGAAGGCAATCGCGTCCAGGCCAAGGCCGTCAGTGCACAGCCGATGGCGCTCACCACCGGCACCACCGTCTACATCGCCGATGTAGACGATCAATACCTTCACGTCGTCACGGTTGACGACGCGATCTAAGGACTCGATACATGCTGCCAATCATCATCATTGCGGTTGTAGTCGCAGTAATCATCTTCATCGTTCTCCCCGCGATCTACGTGAAGAACTACGTCAAGGTCCCGCCGAACGAAGTGGCGGTCTTCACCGGACGAGGCAAGCCGAAGGTCGTCCGCGGCGGTGCCCGGTTCAAGATTCCCGGAATCGAACGCGTCGACATCATGTCGCTCGAGCCGTTCAACGTCAGCATCAATCTCAAGAATGCGCTCTCCAACGACGGTGTTCCGGTCAACGTCGAGGCAGTCGGCCTGGTGCGAATCGGTTCCGCCGACGAAGCGGTTCAGACAGCGGTGCAACGATTCCTGACTTCCGACCTGGACGAACTCCAGCAGCAGATCAACGAAATCCTCGCGGGCAGTCTGCGCGGAATCACCGCGACCATGACGGTCGAGGATCTGAACTCCAACCGCGATTCGCTTGCGCGCAGTGTGGTCGAGGAGGCAGGCGGCGACCTCGCCCGCATCGGCATGGAAGTCGATGTCATCAAGATCGCGGGAATCTCCGACTTCAACGGCTATCTCGAATCGCTCGGTCAGCGCCGCATCGCCGAGGTCAAACGTGATGCCGCGATCGGAACTGCTGAAGCAGAGCGTGATTCGCAGATCCAGTCGGCAAAGGCGCGACAGGCAGGTTCCGTCGCGCAGGCCGAAGCCGACACCGCGATCGCGAGTGCAAATCAGAAACGCGACGTCGAACTCGCTCGCCTGCGAGCACAGACCGAAGCCGAGAACGCCGAGGCCGACCAGGCCGGGCCCCTCGCGCAGGCAACAGCCGAGAAGGCCGTCGGCATCGCACGTGAGCAGGCCGAGGCGGCCCGCGTCGAAGCTCGCACCGAGGTCGAGCGTCGTCGCGCCCAGCAATCGGAAGCGGCATTGCAGGCAGATGTCATTGCACCGGCCGAGGCCGAACGCCAAGCCTCCATCGCACGCGCAGAGGGTGAGCGACAGGCCGCGATCCTCCGCGCCCAGGCACAGGCCGAGTCAGCAAGGCAGGCCGGCGGCGCTCAGGCCGATGCACGAAAGCTCGTCGCCGACGCTGTTCGCTCTGAGCAGCAGGCTGATGCCGACGGCCTTCGAGCACGTCTGGAAGCCGAAGCAGACGGCCGCAAGGTAGCGGCCGACGCCGTCCGTGCCGAGCAACAAGCCGAGGCGGATGGTTTGCGCGCCAAGCTCGAAGCCGAAGCTGCCGGTAAGCGTCAGATCGCCGAGGCGCTCAATTCCTACACCCCGCAGGCCGCGCAGTTGCTCACTCTGCCCGATGTTCTGGCGGCGTTGGTCGACGCCACCGCAGCGGCGGCGAAGCCGGTCGGCGACATCGACCGCATCTCCATCGTCGGCGGCAGTGATGGGGCCCAGGGTTCGATCGGCTCGATCCTGGGCATCAGCCCCCAGGTGATCGCCGGCGTCATCGAAACTCTCGAAAGCTCAGGCGTCGATATCACCGGATTGCTCAACGGCCTGAACAAGACCGCATCGGTTCCGGTTGGTTCGGTACACAATTCGGTCCACAATTCGGAAAACGGTTCCGCAACTGTAGACGCGTGATTTCGCCCCGGTCCGCCGACTCTCGCAGGGGTCGGCGGACCGGACGGCATCACGCGCTCGGAAGATGTGAACGCGACTTGAAGAGAATCAGAATCAAGCAGGCAGCGGCGGCGGCTGATCCGAACAGAAGAGTCACCGTGTAGCTCAGCGCCGGAATGCTTTCCGACAGCATCGCCAGCAACGCAGGCACAGCAAAACCGATGTAGGTGATCGAGTAGAACACCGCGGTCAGTCCTGCCAGATCGTCCGGCCCCGCGATTCGCTGGATCTCCAGCAACCCGGAAACCAATGCCATGCCGTACCCGCAACCGAGGATCGCTGCAGCCACGATCGCGATCGCCACGGTCAGCGTCGACGCAACCAGAGCAGCGCCGGCCATACCAACCACCAGAAACACCAGAGCCACAACTGCGCCGCGCGCGCTGCGGTCGGTATCGATCTTTCGCCCCAACGACTGAATCGCGAATCCGCATGTCAGCGCGACCATGCACAGTAGAGCCGAAAAGGCCACGGGCGCATCGCCACTGTGCCCGGTCATGAGCGCCGGAATAACTGCATACGCGACACTGGCAGCACCGAACACCCACGGCGCCAACGGAACAACGACGTAGAGGAATCTACGATGACCTGCCGAAGGGATCTTGAGGTCGTCGATCAACCTGCGACGGTCGGATTTCGCCTGTGCCGGTCGTGTTTCGGGAGCACGCCACAGCGCCATGGCGGCGAGGACGGTGATCGCGATGTGCAGGACGTACGCCAACACACTCGGCATGGGCGCCCACTGCGCCAAGATTCCCGCGGCACCCGCCCCCAAGGCGAAGCCAGCGGTCAGACTCATCGCCGCTCGCCGAGCACCTGCGCCTTCCGACGCCGCCGAATCCCAAGGTTGCGTGGACAACTCCTTGACCCAGGAGCCGCCGACGGCCATACCGATCCCCAAGGCGATGCCGCAGAGGATTCTTCCCAGAATGAGAGCGGCAGCGGAGTCGGCCCCGAAAGCGAGCAGCGTCGAACCGGCGATCGCGATGATCGGAGCGGGGAGCATGATCGGGCGTCGACCCAATCGATCGGACAGCGGGCCGCCGAGCAGCAGGGCCGGCACAATTCCGACGACGTAGGCGAAGAGGAAGAAGTCGACCATCACCGGCGAATAGCCGTGGTCGAGTCGGTACATCACCAGCAGTGGCGTGAATTCGTTTCCGCCCCAGGCCGCGGCGAACATGCTGGCGGCAACGGTCAGCCACAGCCATTTTCCGCCGGTGCCACGTTCACTGCCTGGACGACGTTCGGCTGCGGTCCCAGCGTCTATTGTTTGGGTGCTCATCACAGAGTTCCTTCGAAGCCGAGGCCGTGCACCTGGCGCATGTGTGTGAGGACGGCAGTGTTGTATCCGTCTGCATCGCCTGTTTCGACGAGGTCGGTAAGCGCGGTGTGGTCGGCAAGGATGCGAGACAGTTGGCCGGGGTCGCGTGAGATCGACCGCGCTGTCATCCGTCGTTGCCTGTCGCGCAGACTCGCGTAGAACGAGTCGAGCAAAGGATTCCCACCGGCGGCAACGATCATCTTGTGAAAGTCGGCATCGATTGCGCTGAACGCGGCAACGTCCCCGCGATCAGCAATCTCCCGTTGCTCGATCAGATTCGCGCGCAACGCTGCGACCAGTGCTTCACGTGCGTGCGGTCGGACCGACACCACTCGAACGCTCTGAGTCTCGACGAGCTGTCTGGCACTGACTACGTGTTCCGCTTCCCCATCCGCGACCGGGACGATCAGCGCCCCCTTCTTCGGGTAGAGGCGCATCCAACCTTCCGACTCGAGACGCAGAAACGCCTCACGCACCGGCGTTCGGCTCACATTGGTCCGAGCGGCGATGTCACCCTCGCTGATCAGCTCCCCGCCGGCGAGTTCGCCGGAAAGGATCAGCTCCTTGACTTCGCGGAAGACGTTTTCCGAAGCGGAATACAACATAGACACAAGATGTATTTATACTCCACGCTGGCGGAACCCAGACATTCGGGTCGCCGATCCGAACATCTCGGTCCAACACGGCATCGATCCAGCTAGCATTGCAAGGTGCCAGACAGAAGAGGAGTCAGTTCACGATGAACGGCGCACGCTCCCGCCATCGCAGACTGACGCACTCATGACGTCGCAGATGAAGTCCATGAGGACCCTGACCCGCGAGTGGCTGGCCCTCCCCGATCAATACGACCGATTCACTCGCTATCTCCGCGACAACGGCCTCACGACCGCCACCCGGCTATTACTTGGCATCATTGTCATCGGACTGGGCGTGTGCGCACTACTCAACAGATTCAGTCCGGCCGGTCCGACAAGCACGATTGCGCTGTTCTTCAACACTGTTGTCGTGATCTCGTGCTTCATGGTCGGAGTCTCATGGTGGGTCTTCGGCCCGACAAAGCGCCGCTCGTTCGGTTTTGTCGTCTTTTGTGACGTTGCGGTTTCGATCGCCATTCTCGGCGACTCGGCGCCGCTCGGACGTCTGCTCAGCTCAGTCATCTACGCGCTGATCGGTATCTACATCGCCTATTTTCACAATCCGAAGTTGCAGATCGCACACCTGACCTTCTCGGTTGTGATGATCGTGGTGGCTGCGCAGCCGATCCTCTTCGGGCCGGAGCGAGATCCTGCGCTCGGAGTTTCGAAAGTGCTGGTTGTCGTCACCGCACTCGTGGTCTGTGCGTTCATCTCGCAGATCGTGCTGACGATGCTCAGCATGGACGCGTCCAGCTCCGACCTCGATCCCCTCACCGGGCTCCTGAACCGTCGTGGCCTCGACCGCCACGTCGAGAAGGTACTCGCGGAGTTCCAGCGTCAGGAATCGGCGGCACTACTCGTGATCGCGATCGACATCGACCGATTCAAGACGATCAATGACGTACACGGTCACGACGTGGGCGACCGCATAATTCTCCGGGTTTCACAGCGGTTGTCCGCCTGGGCACATGCCGATGCTGTTGTCGCACGGGTCGGCGGCGACGAATTCATCCTCGCTCAAAGACTTTCCGTGCCGGCCATCGGCCCGATGCTCGACTCGATCGGACCGGCAATGCACTCGAATACCGACGAGATACCTTCGACATCGAGCATCGGAATCGCCGTGCGTACCCACAAATTCGTCGCCGGAGAAGAGCGTGCAACAGCGTTCACCGACATGCAGAAAGTCGCCGATTCGGCGATGTACGAAAGCAAGAGACTCGGCGGCGGACGCGTTCACACGATCGTCACCACTGCGAGCAGGTAGCGGTACGTGAGTTATCAGTAATAAACCGGCCCCGGCACTCCTCCACCCGCTGCCACCGCGTCACCGGTGATCGCAATGCTTCGCGGCGATGCCAGGAAGGTCACGACATCAGCCACCTCTTCGGCGTCGATGATCCGGTGTATCGAATTCGTCGCGATACCCCGCTCCACCTCCGCCTGCGAGCGGCCGGATTCTTCCGACTCGCGCGCAATCCGCGCGGTCAACCTCTCGGTCCGCGTCACGCCCGGATGGACGACGGTGACGTTGATTCCCTTGGGGCCCAGCTCGTCTGCAAGATTCTTGGTCAGCGCAGACACACTGACGTTGCGGATCGTGTGGGCGATCGAGGTTGCCTGTCTGGCACCCAAACCGCTGATGTTGATGATCCGACCCCAACCCTGATCGATCAGATACGGCGCCACTGCCCGTGCAGTTCGCAGATACCCCAGCACTTTCACTTCGACTTCGTCTCGCACGACGTCGTCGGTGGTCGCCTCGAAATCCGTCGGCTTTCCGGCGCTGAACGGAGTCGCTGCCGAGTTGACCAGAATGTCGACGCCGCCGAACTCCTTTACTACTTGCCGCACCGACGCCTGAACCGCGTCGTCGTCTCGCGTATCCGTCACGACTCCGATCGCACGAATTCCGAACTCCGAAACCAAATCTCGTGCAACGATTACGACGGTTTGCTCAGTGCGCGCGAGTATCGCGATGTCGACCCCTTCAGCAGCCAGACCTCTGGCGATTGCCAGACCGATCCCCTTGCTACCACCGGCAACGATCGCACGCTTTCCAGACAGGTGAAGATCCATACCTGCGACACTATCCAACAGGCGATCCCCGATCTCTACGAAGAGGGATCGGGGACCGACTGGATGTTTCTGTGTCTCAGACCATCAGATCCGCGTACAGGTAGACATTGTCGGCGTAGTTACCCACACCGTCCTCGAATTGCAGTTCGCCGCCGCAGGTTACGACTGCCAACTTTCGAGGGCCATCCGGGCCGGCCAGCACGCTTTCCTCCACGCCATCGGCCTTCGGGCGTGTCGTCACCGCAGTCACCTTCCACGACGTGGTCTTGCCCGTCGCGTCGGATGTACGGATCACTTCACCCGGTTCGATCGTGCCCAGGTCGAACAGTGCACCGTTACCCTGGCCGGTCAAATTGACATGTCCGGCAATCAAAGTCGTGCCGGTGACCGAGTCGAGCGAGGCGCCGTCGAGCCAGATTCCGACGTTCTTGACGTTCTCCGGCGGAGTGAGAACTCCCTCCGGCACGGTGGCGTCCACGATCGACGCCTGAACACCGACCGGGTCGAGCGAGAGGGTGTTGGGAGTCATCAACTCATCCGAAGGCGCTGCCGGATTCGCGGAGTGCGACAGGACAACTCCCGGACTCGGCGGGATCGCAGCATCGTCATCGGAGGATCGCAGGCCGACGAAGGCCATGGAAGCACCAGCGACCAACACCGCGATGAGAGCCAGAATGAACGCGACACGACGCCCTTTGCCTGGCCTCGTGGGTTGATCATGGTTGGGATCGTCGTATGGATTGGATGGATTGGGATCCGACTCGTACATGGTCATCGAACTGTCTCCTGCGGGATGAGGCACCCCGGCGCCTCTTGCGAATTGACGCCCCCTGCGTCTGATCTGTGTCGGCACCGATCACACAGCCTGTGATCGGTGCCGACGTCTACTACATCTGCCTGGCGTCAGGAACGCTTGCGGCGGAGAGCAACTGCTCCGGCGGCAGCCATTCCGACAAGCCCGAGGCCCGTCACTGCGACGGCAACGTTACGGCCTGAATTCTGTTCAGCGGCACCACCGTCGATGGCAACCGGGCGAGGTCCGGTAGCCGGCTTCGGAGCGGACGGCGCCGGAGCAGCGGGAGTTGCAACCGGCTGCGACGGAACAGGCGCACCCGGAACTACGGGCACGACCGGCACAATCGGAACGATGGGCACGATCGGAACAATCGGCACGATGGGCACAATCGGAACGACCGGAGTTGCAGGCGTCGTGGTTGCCGGTGTCGTTGTTGCCGGTGTCGTCGTTGCGGGTGTCGTCGTTGCGGGTGTCGTCGTGGGCGCTGCTGCATATCCGACGCTGGCAGACGCATTCATCAACGCCGGCCGAACGGTGTCGAACGACGCGAAGACCTGGCACTGTGCGCCTGCCGTGTTCCAGTGCAGGTTCTCGACCGAATCCGGAATGACGCTTGCGGTCACGGAGTAGTCACCGCCGTCCGCAGCGGTGAGGCATAGATCCACGGCAGTCGGTGCGTCGCCGCGGCCGTCGACCGTCAATTGGTTTGCACTCAACGTTGCCTTGGCGTTGTCGCCACAGACGGTGAGTTCGGTGCCCGCCGAGGACTGAACATTGATCGGCTTCCGGTACATATTCGTGTTCAGGGTGAACACGGCAGTCTCGCCGGCCTTCAGAGTTCCCGTCGCGGGTGTCTTACGAACGAGGTCGAGCGTCTGCGTGACGTTCATGATCTCGACGATGCGAGCTCGCTCGTCGTCGCCGATGTTCCTGTCGCACAGGCTTTTGAAATCGGCCATCAGCGGATTGTCGTAGTCCGAAACGCACCACACCAGCGTCTGCCGCGCCGAACGCGCATCCTCACTGCCATTTCCCGAAACGACGCCGTCGAGCTTGGCGGGATTCTGCAGCAACCAACTGATGACAGCGAGATCGTCGGCTGACAGATCGGGATTGCCCGATGACGGAACCGTCGCACCCATCTCGTCGTTGTGCTTGTCCACGGGCAAACCGTTTTCGTCGACGCCGGCACATGGATCGAGATCGAAGTCCGTGCAGTACATCCATTCCGACTTCGCAATTCCGTCGACGTCGCGGACACCGCAGACCGGAGCATCCACCGCGGCCGATGTACCCCGATCGGTGGTGCCGTACATCGGCACGATGTTGCCGTCGTTGAAGTGATCCAGCCGAATGCCGGAGATGTCGAGCATCTGCTCTGAGGGCGTGTACTCGGTGCCCTCACACAACCCGGCGGTGAACGCCGGAGCAGCCGCGGTTCGCACCGGCATCGGCGCGGACACAGCTGGTGAAGCAAAAGCAACGCTACTACCGGCCACCGTTACGGCAATAGCTGCAGTTAGCGAGAGCCGGAGAACAAGCGGCCTACGCCGTGAACCAGACACAGTCATCAAAGCTTCCCTTTCAAGACATTTCGGTAGCGGGAAGGTTGCTTGGATTCCCAAGGCCACGCCACCCAGCGCTCACTTCCGAGAGGATCGGCTGATCGCTTTTGGCAACCAGCCAGTTACTAGATGGCAATGTAGTGCATGTTTCAAGAAAGTCCACCCGATCGTCGAGCCCCCGCACGCAGCTTGAACCTCCGGACGACGAGTTAGCCAACAAGATGACTGCACCTTTGTCCAACCGCACAACTATCGCGATCAACTCAAAATCGGCTCACGTAACCGGGGCGTTCCCGGCATTCCTCCGACGCTAGCCGGTCGGTAACTCGGACATTCTGGGGAAACTCACAGGAAGGGGCGTTTTCAGCGCGCACACAAAAGAAGGGGCCCGCAATGCGGACCCCTTCACCGGAACTTCCAACCGAGACTGCTTTGTCTGGATTCAGACAACTTGCAGATACTCGGAACAATCCACCGATTCACTAAATGTGATTTGCCTCACATTTAGAGAATCTGTTGGTTTTGTTCACACTCTGAACCAATCTTTTGGTCCTCTTTGTGTCGATTACCCAGATCTTCGACGGCGGCAATCTGCGTGTCGATTACCCAGATCTTCGACGGCGGCAATCTGCACCCGATAGAGAGCGGAGGACGAGCCTCGGATCAGTCTCGGACCGGAGGCGCCTTCCTTGTGGTAACCGCAATGCGATTCCACGCATTGATCGTGAAGATGACGCTGATGAGCTGGGCCAGTTCCTCGTCCGAGAATTCGCCGGCAGCCTCGTTGTACACCTCGTCCGGAACGAAACCGTCGGTAAGGACTGTCACGGCCTCGGTCAAGGCGAGTGCGGCACGTTCGCGATCGGAGTACATCCCTCGCGCTTCTTCCCACGCGTTCAGTAGGTAGAGCTTCTGCTCCGTCACGCCGACCTTTCGGGCGTCGCGAGTGTGCATGTCCAAGCACCATGCGCAATGATTCAGCTGCGACGCACGCGTGAGGACCAGCTCGACGAGCGTCGGCTCCAGCCCCTTGCGCGCAGCGGCATCCAACGCAATCATCGCCTTGTAGACCTCGGGCGCCAGTTTTGCGATATCCAGTCGTTGTCCTGTTGCTGTAGTCATACTCAAACCGTAATCCCGGAAAGACCCCGAAACATGGTTCAATCCGGTGATGAATTCATGGGCCAATCTTGGGTTCGATCTGCATATCGAGCTGCCACAGGGAATCGGGGTTCGCGCTGCGCTGCTTCAGACGCTTCGCGACGCGATCGACAGTGGACTGTTGAAGCCCGGCACCAGACTCCCGCCTTCTCGCACCCTCGCACTCGATCTCGGAGTTGCCCGAAACACCGTTGCGGACTGCTATGCCGAGCTCGCCGCCGCTGGATGGCTTGTCACGCGGCCGGGTTCCGGGACCGTGGTCGCCACGCTCGCCAGCACACACAGTCGCGAAGTCGATCCATCGCCGACCCGACGGCGCTTGACCTACAGCCTTCTCCCCGGATCGCCGGACGCGTCGGCGTTTCCCCGCACTGCATGGATTTCGTCCGCCAGACGTGCTTTGACCACCGCGCCGACCGACGCTTTCGCGACCACTGATCCCAGAGGCCGAGTCGAACTCCGAAATGCCCTCACCACATACCTGAGCCGCACCAGAGGCGTTCGCGTCGATCCGAGCCGCATTGTGATCAGTGCCAGCTCGGGTCACGGGATCTCCCTCCTCGCCCGCGCACTCGGAGGAACGATTGCGGTCGATGCTTTCTGCCTTCACCTGCACCGACAGTTACTCGTCGACGAAGGACTGCTGACAATTCCCATTTCGGTCGACGAATCAGGGACTTGCACAGACGAATTGGCGTCAACGTCTGCTGAGAGTGTTCTGCTGACGCCGACCCATCAGTTCCCTCTCGGAGGTCCCCTCACGCCGGCGAGGCGCGCGACCGCTCTCGAATGGGCCTCGACTACCGGTGGCGTCATCATCGAGGACGACTACGACGGCGAATTCCGTTACGACAGAAAGCCTGTCGGCGCACTCCAAGGAATCGCGCCGCAGCACGTTGCATACCTCGGCACTGTCAGCAAGACACTGTCGCCAGCCATTCGCATCGGATGGATGGTGTTGCCGGACAGGCTGATCGAACCCGTCCTCGCAACAAAGGGACCCTACGAACGCTGGGTCAGTTCAACGGATCAATTGACCTTGGCAGACTTCATCGAATCCGGAAGATTCGACAGCCATATTCGAAAGATGCGTACCTCGTATCGACGACGACGCGATCAACTGGTTGCGACCCTTGCGCAGCAAGTACCCCGGGTCAGGGTCGAGGGGATCTCCGCGGGTCTTCACGCTGTGATCCGCCTTCCCTCCGGCGCCGAACAATCTGTTCTTGCGGCGGCGCAGGCGCACGATCTCGGGCTCGAAGGGTTGTCCGTCTTCCGACATCCCGACGTATCGTCAGTCGGCGGTGACGGCATCGTCGTCGGTTACAGCACGCCGACGCAGTCGCAGTACTCCAGGACGCTGGATGTGCTCTGCGAGGTGCTGCAGGTGGCTCTGCGATAGCGCCTGTCGGATCTACCCATCCGCTCACCTGCCCTGCCCTGCCCTGCCCTGATGGAGTGAACGTACCGTTCCCCTCGTCTAGGAGGGTGAGAGTGTCGTTCACTCGATCCCGGACGGGGTG